>NZ_JASATC010000005.1:0-200150 GCF_038440135.1 Pseudomonas sp. OTU5201
AAAATTCCCGCCCCCGCCCCCCCCCGGCCCCCAACCCGGGCGCCCGGGGAGCCACGCGCGCCGCTTAGCGGCGACGCAGGTCCAGGGTCATGGGCAGTTCGTCGTCGGCTCGCGGTGGAGTGACCTGCAGTTTGCCCGGTGTGTGCCCATGGCGGAAGAAGCGCGCCAATCGCCGGCTTTCCGCCTCGTAGGCGTTCACCGGGAAGCTGTCGTAGCTGCGCCCACCGGGATGAGCGACGTGGTACTGGCAGCCCCCCAGGGAGCGCTGCATCCAGGTGTCCACCAGGTCGAACACCAGGGGCGCGTGAACGCCGATGGTGGGCTGCAGGCAGGAAGCCGGCTGCCAGGCGCGGTAGCGCACACCGGCGACGAACTCGCCGCCTCGCCCGGTGGGCCGCAACGGTACCGGCTCGCCATTGCAGGTGAGCACATAACGGTCCGGCGCCATGCCGGTGACCTTCACCTGCACCCGTTCCAGCGAGGAATCCACATAGCGCACGGCACCGCCACTGGCGCCCTCTTCTCCCAGCACATGCCAGGGCTCCAGGGCCTGGCGCAGCTCCAGGTCGATACCCTTGACCTGGAAATCGCCGTATTTAGGGAAGCGGAACTCGAAGTGCGGTGCGAACCATTCAGCGCGCAGGGGATAACCCGCGGCGTTGAACTCGTGGACCACGTCCTCGAGGTCCTGCTGGACGAAGTGCGGCAGCAGGAAGCGATCGTGCAGCTCAGTCCCCCAGCGCACCAGTTTCGGTGGCACATAGGGTTCGTCCCAGAAACGCGCCACCATCCCCCGCAGCAGCAGTTGCTGGGCCAGGCTCATGCGTGCATGGGGCGGCATCTCGAAGGCACGCAGCTCCAGCAGGCCGAGACGACCGCTGCTGCTGTCCGGCGAGTAAAGCTTGTCGATGCAGAACTCGGCGCGGTGTGTGTTGCCGGTGACATCCACCAGCAGGTTGCGCAACAGCCGGTCCACCAGCCAGGGCGGGCAGTCGGTGCCGGGTTCGGGCATCTGCCTGAAGGCGATTTCCAGTTCGTAGAGTGCGTCGTTGCGCGCCTCGTCCACCCGTGGTGCCTGGGAGGTGGGGCCGATGAACAGGCCGGAGAACAGGTAGGACAGCGACGGATGGTTGTGCCAGTAGCTGATCAGGCTGCGCAGCAGGTCCGGTCGGCGCAGGAAGGGCGAATCTGCCGGGGTGGCGCCTCCCAGGACGAAGTGATTGCCGCCGCCGGTACCGACGTGACGGCCGTCGACCATGAACTTCTCGCTGGACAGCCGGCACTGCCGCGCCGCCTCGTAGAGGAATTCGGTGCGCTCCACCAGTTCGTCCCAGTTGGCCGAAGGATGGATGTTCACCTCGATCACACCGGGGTCGGGGGTGACACGGAAGTTGGTCAGGCGCGGGTCGCTGGGCGGCTCGTAGCCTTCCAACAGCACCGGGCAGCCCAGATCGCCGGCCGTGGCTTCAATGGCCGCCACCAGCTCCAGATAGGCCTCCAGCTCGCCCAGGGGCGGCATGAACAGGTAGAGCCGCCCCTCGCGGGGTTCGGCACAGAGTGCGGTGCGCGTAATGCCGACTGCGGACTGGTGACGGACGGGCTCGCGGAAATCACCCTGAGCCCCCGGCGCGCCATCACGCAGTTGCTCACGGATCAGCGCCGAACGGCGCAGCGGCGGGAAGGCCTGGCTGGGGTCGGCCGGGTTCACGTAGGGGTAGTCGGCCTCGTTGACCCAGGGCTGGGAATCCAGCGGCAGGCGGTAGCCCAGGGGTGAGTCGCCGGGGATCAACCGGCAATGCTCATCGCGCAGGTACCAGCGGCCGCTTTCCCAGGCGTCCCCGACCGCGTTGCGTCCCAGCGGCAGCACCTGGCCAACCTCCTCGCCCAGGCCGCGTTCGAATACCCGGCGCAGGCGCTCGCGCTCCAGCGGGTCGGCCAGGCGGGCATCTTCCGGCGTGACGTTGCTGGGCAGCGTGCGCTCGCGCCAAAGGTAGTAGAGCCAGTCCTCGAATGCCGGAAACTGATGCTCGCCCGATACGCCGAGGCGGTTGGCTACGCGACTGAGGAAGCGCGCTGCGAGACGGGTGTCGGCACCGTAGCTACGGCTTTCGTCGGCATACAGGGCCGAGTCCTGCCAGATGGGCTCCCCGTCCTTGCGCCAGAAGCAGTTCAACGACCAACGTGGTAGCTGCTCGCCGGGGTACCACTTGCCCTGACCGAAGTGCACCAGGCCCTGGGCCGCATAGTGCCCGCGCAAGCGGTGGAACAAGTCGGCGGCCAGGCGCCGTTTGTTCGGGCCCAGGGCAGCGGTGTTCCACTCCGGGTCGTCGGGGTAGTCGATGGCGATGAAGGTGGGTTCGCCGCCCATGGTCAGGCGTACGTCGCCCGCCGCGAGGTCGGCATCGATACGTGCCCCCAGTTCGCGAATGGCCTGCCACTGTTCATCGCTGTAGGGCTTGGTCACACGCGGCGCTTCCCAGACCCGCTCGACGCGCATGTCGTGGGAGAACTCGCACTCGCTTTCATCCACCGCGCCGCTGATGGGCGCCGCCGAGGATGGCTCCGGGCTGCAGGCGAGCGGAATGTGCCCCTCTCCGGCGAACAGGCCGGAGGTCGGGTCCAGGCCGACCCAACCGGCACCCGGCAGATAGACCTCACACCAGGCGTGCAGATCGGTGAAGTCCACCTCAGTGCCACTCGGGCCATCGAGGGACTTCTGGTCGGCGGTGAGCTGGATCAGGTAACCGGAGACAAAGCGCGCCGCCAGGCCCAGATGCCGCAGGATCTGCACCAGCAGCCAGGCTGAATCGCGGCAGGAACCGGACGCATTCTTCAAGCTCTCTTCCGGGCTCTGCACACCGGGTTCCATCCGGATCAGGTAGCGAATATCCCGCGACAGCTGCTGGTTGATCGCCACCAGAAAATCCACGCTGCCCTTGGGTGTGAGGTCGATGCGCGTGAGGTAGTCGGCGAACAACGGCGTGGCCGGCAGGCGACTCAGATAGGGCGCGAGTTCGCGCTGGTCATCGGTGGTGTAGCTGAAGGGGATCTGCTCGGCATAAGGCTCGAGGAAGAAGTCGAAGGGGTTGAACACGGCCATTTCGGCAACCAGGTCCACTTCCACCGTCAACTCGCGGGTCTTTTCCGGAAACACCAGACGCGCCAGGTAGTTGCCCTGGGGGTCTTGCTGCCAGTTGATGAAGTGCTTGCCCGGCGCCACCTTCAGCGAATAGCCGAGGATGCGCGTGCGGCTGTGGGGTGCCGGCCGCAGACGGATGATCTGCGGACCGAGGTTGACCTCACGATCGTAGCGATAGTGGGTGACGTGATGCAGTGCGACATGGATCGACACGGCGTGCCTCCTGCGAGCCTGGGCGATGCTGGGAGTCGCGCAAGACTTGTGCCAGCCCTCGAACCGTGGATTTCGGCCCCTCCGAGCACCGGAAAAGGGCCGCCTTTGCACCCGAATGCACCGGCCGCACAAAAATGGTTCGCGGTCGGACGACGGGTGAGGTTCAAGCCTAGCGGCCGAAGATGAAGAAGAAGGGAATTCGCGAAAGGCTGGTTAGGCTGATTGGGTATAAGCGTCTACCGAACACGACGACTTCTGTAGCGGCTCAACACCCTCCTGACAACCCGGCGATCCACCGCGTCAACAGCTCCAGCCCTTCGCGGTGAGCGGTGGAGCGGCCAAGCTCGGGCATCATCACGCTGGGGTCGGTGCTCTCGACTCGATAAATCAGCACCGAGGCTTCTGGCTGGCCGGGGTGAATGTCCACCAGACGATTCCCGGAGCCTTTGCCCGCTGCCACCGGCTGCTTGCACAGTCCGTAGGGAATGCCCAGTGGAGTCGCAGGGTCGAGGTAGAGCCCCGAAGTGCGCGCCGGCCCCTTGGGGTTGTGGCAATGGGCGCAGTTGATGTCGAGGTAGCTGCGCGCCTGCTGCTCCAGGCTTTCCCCCGGGCGCGGCGCACTGGTCTGCGTATTGCGCGGGATGTTCTCGTGCGCCGGCAGCCCCTGCAGCAATCCATGGCGCTGCCAGCGTTGCAGCTGGTTTTCCACACCCTCCAGATACGCCAGGTCACGGTTCAGGTGACGTGCCTTGGGGCCTAGGGGCTGAATGCCTTCGCCGTGGCGCTCTTCGTGGCAGCCGGCACACTGGTTGGCGTCGGGCACCTGGTAATCCACCGCCAGCGTGCCCCCATGCTCGCCGTGCAGTTCCAGCGCTGCGCTGGCGCCCGCCCACTCCAGGGTCGCGTCCTGCTGTGCGTCGTCCCACACATAGGGCAACGCCACCCAGCCCTGCTGCTGACGCAGCAGCACGCGGGTTTCCATCAGTTTCACCTTCGCCAGCGCCAGCCCCTGGGCCGGGTCGCGCTCATCGCGTGCGGTTTTCAGCAGGCGCCCCCGGCCATCCTTCGGGTAATAGAAGGTCTTGGTGAGCACGGTGCCGACCGGGAAATCGAAGCGCTCCGCGCCATAGCGGGCGGCCTGGCCCGGCGGCAGCCAGACGGTGCGCAGCTTGTGGGTGTAGTCGCTGAACAGCGGCGTGTTGAGGTCATAGGCCAGGGCCTCGGCAGCCGGCTGCAGATGGCCGTTGGCGCGCTGCACCATCCCCCAGCCACTGAGTTTTTCCGGGTAGGCCTCACCTTCAGGCAGGTAGAGCGGATCAGGTTGCTGGTCGCAGCCGGCCAGCAGCACCAGCATCAGGCCGAGCGCGCGCCTCATGAGCCCTTGTTCTCCAGCGCGCTGGCCAGCACCACTTCGGGCAGCGGCGGCAATTTGCAGCGGTGGGCGCCCATGTCAGTGCTGATGTTCTTGAAATTATTCGGGCCGTCGACGTTGACTAGGGTGGCCGCACCGTTGTCGACGCAGATGCCCAGTTCCGCGGGCAGCTTGCCGCTCACCAGTTTCGCGGGGTTCACGTAGCCGTCCCAGAGAATGTCCGGCAAGCGACCATTGAGGCCGAACTTGGCGAGTTTGAGGGCTTTCAGTTCGAGGTGGTCGGGGCTGTCGCCAGCGGGGCCGAAGCGATTGCCATGGATGGCGATACGCTCTGGGTAGGGGTCGAAGTCCTCGCGGGTGGAGAGGTCACTGTAGCCGGTGCTGAAGTAGCTGCTGACGATGACATTGGCGGTGCGGTGGTGGCCGATGTCGTTGTCGAAGATTTCCACATCGTCGTTGGAGTTGATCACCACGCCGGAACCGGCCGGCACGCTGGCCACCGGAGTGCCCTTGTGGCCGAAGTTTTCGTGGTTGTTGCCCTCGACCCGGTTGCGATAGATGCGGGTGCCGTGCCCGGGCTGCTGCAGGTTGGGCATGTTGAACACCAGGATACCGCCGGTGTTGCCGGTGGCGACGTTGTCGTAGACGTCGGCGCCGATGGTGTTCTCGATCTCGATGCCGGCGACGTTGCGCTCGGCGCGGCTGTTGCGCACCACCACGTTACGCGACTGGCCGACGTAGATGCCGGCATCGGACGCGCCGATGGCCACTGCGCCTTCGATCAGGGTGTTCTCGGTCTGCACCGGGTAGATGCCGTAGGCGCCGTTTTCGGTGGCCGGGCCGTTGGTCCATTCGGTGCGCACGTTGCGGATGACGATATTCTTGCCACCCACCACCTTGAGGGCGTCGCCCTTGCTGTCTTCCAGGGCGAGGTCTTCGATGGTGAAGTCCGAGGCGTCCACCAGCAGCCCTTCGGCGCCGGCCTTCTGGCCCTTGAAATTGAGGATGGTCTTGTCCATGCCGGCACCCTTGAGGGTCACGCCGCTGACTTTGAGGCTGAGGCCGCGATCCAGTTGCCAAGTGCCAGCGGGAATCTCGATGACGGTGCCGGGCTTGGCCTTGATCAGGCGGGCCTGGAGGTCTTTCTGGAAATCGGCATGGGCGACAGGGGCTTCGCCCTGATCACTGCAACCGGCAATCAGGAGCGCAAGGGCCAGGAGGGAAATCGAACGCATGGGCAGGCACCGGACTCTTCTTATGAATATTGGCACTATAGTGCCAATTACTCTCCTGGTAAGAAGTTTCCGATGAACTGGTAAGAAAAGTCAGTGCTACGCGCACATACAGAACGCCAGCCCGAAGGCTGGCGTTTTGATCAGCGAGGCGCTACTGGCCGCTTGGCCGGCTTTTTCTTGCCACCGCCCTTCTCGGACGCAGCGGCCTTGTTCTCCGCCTGCTTGCGGGCGAAGGCCGCGGCCTTGGCCTGCTCGCGCTTGTCCCAGGGCTTGCTGCCATCGCTGGCGCGGGGCGGCAGGCCGGTGTGCTGGGTAAGCACCTTGCCGACCTTCTTGCTACCGGCTGGGGTGGAGTTCTTGCGACGGGCGCTGTGGTACTCGTCGGTGGCTGGCTGGTAGGCCGGAATCAGTTGGTGTTTGCCGTTGCCGATCAGGTCACCACGGCCCATACGCTCCAGCGCTTCGCGCAGCATCGGCCAGCCCTTCGGGTCGTGGTAGCGCAGGAAGGCCTTGTGCAGGCGGCGCTGCTCCTCGCTCTTGACGATTTTCACGCCTTCGCTCTTGTAGGTGACCTTGCGCAGGGGGTTCTTGCCCGAGTGATACATGGCGGTGGCACTGGCCATGGGCGACGGGTAGAAGGCCTGCACCTGGTCGGCGCGGAAGCCGTTGCGCTTGAGCCAGAGGGCGAGGTTCATCATGTCCTCGTCCGTGGTGCCGGGGTGCGCGGCGATGAAGTAGGGGATCAGGTACTGCTCCTTGCCCGCTTCCTTCGAGTATTTCTCGAACATTTGCTTGAAGCGGTCATAGGAACCAATGCCGGGCTTCATCATCTTGCCCAGCGGACCTTCCTCGGTGTGTTCCGGGGCGATCTTCAGGTAGCCGCCGACGTGGTGGGTCACCAGCTCCTTGACGTACTCGGGGGACTCCACGGCCAGGTCGTAGCGCAGGCCGGAGGCGATGAGGATCTTCTTCACGCCAGGCAGCGCGCGGGCCGAGCGATACAGCTGGATCAGCGCCGAGTGGTCGGTATTGAGGTTCTCGCAGATACCCGGCCAGACGCACGACGGCTTGCGGCAGTGCTTCTCGATCTCCGGGCTCTTGCACGCGATCCGGTACATGTTGGCGGTAGGGCCGCCCAGGTCGGAAATGACGCCGGTGAAGCCGGGCACCTTGTCACGGATTTCCTCGATCTCGCGGATGATCGACTCTTCCGAGCGGTTCTGGATGATGCGGCCTTCGTGCTCAGTGATGGAGCAGAAGGTACAGCCGCCGAAGCAGCCGCGCATGATGTTCACCGAGAAGCGGATCATCTCGTAGGCCGGGATCTTCTCCTTGCCGTACGCGGGGTGCGGGACACGCGCATAGGGCATGCCGAAGACGTAGTCCATTTCTTCGGTGCTCATCGGGATCGGCGGCGCGTTGAACCAGACGTCCACCTCACCGTGGCGCTGCACCAGGGCGCGCGCGTTGCCGGGGTTGGTCTCCAGGTGCAGCACGCGGTTGGCGTGGGCGTAGAGCACCGGATCGTTGCGCACTTTCTCGAAGGACGGCAGGCGAATGACGGTCTTGTCGCGGGTCAGATGCGGGTTGGGCAGCAGCTGCACCACCTTGGCTTCCTGCGGGTCGTCTACCGGGCCTTTTTCCTGCTCGATGGCGCAGGCAGCGGTGTCCTGGGTGTTGACGTAGGGGTTGATGATCTTGTCGATCTTGCCCGGTCGGTCGATGCGGGTGGAATCGATCTCGAACCAGTCCGCGGGGGTGTCACGACGGATGAACGCAGTGCCACGCACGTCGGTGATGTCTTCGATCTTCTGGCCGTAGGACAGGCGCTGGGCAATCTCCACCACAGCGCGCTCGGCGTTGCCGTAGAGCAGGATGTCAGCCGTGGCGTCCATCAGGATGGAGCGGCGCACTTTGTCCTGCCAGTAGTCGTAGTGGGCGATGCGGCGCAAGGAGGCCTCGATGCCGCCAAGGATCACCGGCACGTGGGTGTAGGCTTCCTTGCAGCGCTGGCTGTACACCAGGCTGGCGCGGTCCGGGCGTTTGCCGGCGAGTCCGCCAGGGGTGTAGGCGTCGTCGGACCGAATCTTCTTGTCCGCGGTGTAGCGGTTGATCATGGAGTCCATATTGCCCGCTGCCACGCCGAAGAACAGATTCGGCTCACCGAGCTTCATGAAGTCGTCCTTCGAGCGCCAGTCCGGCTGGGCGATGATGCCCACGCGAAAGCCCTGGGCTTCCAGCAGGCGACCAATGATGGCCATGCCGAAAGACGGGTGGTCGACGTAGGCGTCGCCGGTCACGATGATGATGTCGCAGGAGTCCCAGCCGAGCTGATCCATCTCTTCCCGGCTCATCGGCAGGAAGGGCGCGGGACCGAAACACTCGGCCCAGTACTTCGGATAGTCGAACAGCGGCTTCGCAGCTTGCATATTTTTTGACCAGCGGGCTTTTTCACGGGGCGCGGAATATAGCACAAAATTTGAGCAAATCCGACGCCGCCGCTAGGTTTCCTCAAGGCCTGAATGCAACTCTGTAGGAAATGGCGTACACAGTGATCACAAATTCTCCAGATCGCTATACTTCGGCCGACATAGATGCCGCCAAGCCGCAGTGGAAAAAACTTACAAGGAGCATGTGCGGTGCCACGTCCGATCCTGACCCTCCTCCTGCTCCTTTGCTGGTTGGGCCTGACATTGCCAGCCCAGGCGGCCTTCGAACTCACGCCGCAGAGCAGTGGTGCGACGCTCAATGGGGCGATTGACCTGCTGGAAGACCCGGATGGCACGCTGGACATCCAGGACATGGCCGCCCCCGAGGTGCAGCAGCGCTTCACCCCGGCAAACGGCCGCGCGACCGTCGGCCAGAGCCGCAGTGTCTGGTGGGTAAGGGTGCGACTCAGCCGCAGCAGCGACGCGCCGCAGCAATGGTGGCTGGAGAATTCCGGCATCACGGTGTATCGGGTCAGCCTGTTCCTGCCGGATGGCCAAGGTGGCTGGAGTCGCAAGGAGACCAGTGAGGTCCTGCCCTTCGCGGAAACCCGCGACTATTCCTACAGGCGCATGCTGTTCAAGCTGCCGGAAATCGACGCCCAGCCCCTGACCCTGTACTTGCGCAGCTACGACCCGGCGGGCAACTCCTTCCCGCTGAAAGTGTGGCAGCTGGATGATCTGAAGGAGCTGAAGTCCACCGAAAACCTGGGTTTCGGCCTGGTTTACGGAGTGATCCTGGCGCTCCTCCTGTACAACCTGTTCATCCTCGCGGCGCTGCGCGACACCGCCTACCTCTGGTACGTGCTGGCCACCGCGTCGGCGCTGATTTTCATCCTCAGCATGACCGGACACGGCTTCCAGTATTTTTGGCCGGATGCGCCGGTACCCGTCTGGCTGGACCGCATCACCCTCCCCTCGCTCTGGGGCATCTTCGTGATGCGTTTCACCCAGGAACTGCTCTACACGCGCCGAGGGCTGCCTTGGGCCGATCGCCTGTTCAATGTGGCCTGCGTGCTCTATGCCATCGCCATCGTGATCAACGTCTTCGGCTACCGGGCCGAGGGCGCGATACTGATCGCCATCACACCCATTGTCACCGTACCCACCGCCTTGGTCAGCGCAGTGATCCGTTGGCGCCAGGGCTTCATTCCGGCGCGCTTCTACCTGATCGGCTATGGCACCGTGCTGATGAGTACCGCTGTACTGGTGATGCGTGCAGCCGGCCTGATCCAGCCGATCAACTTCACCGCCTATATGTTCCCCGTTGCCGTCGCCGCGGAGTCGATCCTGTTCTCCTTCGCCCTGGCCTACCGTATCCAGATGCTCAAGCAGGAACGCGCGGCCGCCCTGGAGCAGGCCGACCGAGAGAAGGCCGCCCGCCTGGCGCAGATGCAGGCCAGTGCCGACGAACTACAGACTGCTGTCACCACGCGCACAGCCGAGTTAGCCGCGGCCAACCAGCGCCTCAGCGAGCGCGAGCGGGCGCTGGAACACGCCGCCTTCCACGACTCCTTGACCGAGCTGCCGAACCGCCGCTATCTGATCGAGCGCACTGAGTCGGCCCTGGCCAACGCCAAGCGTCACGACGAGCCGCTGGCGCTGATGCTCATCGACCTCGACCATTTCAAGCCGATCAACGACCGCTTCGGCCACGACGCGGGCGATGAAATGCTTCGAACCATCGGTCGACGCCTGCGCGAACAGGTGCGCGGGGGCGATGCCGTAGCGCGCTTGGGCGGTGACGAGTTCGCCGTGCTGATCGGCGGGCCGGACGCCCAAGCTGAGGCCGTCGATGTGGCCCATCGTCTGCTGGAGGAACTGGCGGCCCCCATGTGCTACGGCGCAGAGAAGCTGTCAGTGAGTATCAGCATCGGCGTCGCCCTCTACCCGCAGCATGCCCGGCATTTCTCCGGGCTCTACCAGACCGCCGACCAAGCCCTCTACAAGGTCAAGGCCCGCGGCCGCTCGGGCTTGGCGGTATTTGGCGAAGATGGCGAGCTGTCCAGCGAGGCCAGTCTGCAACTGGATGTGCTGAAGATTCGCAGCGGGTTGCTGTAGAGACCGCGTCGCCGCACATTCGCTCCCACCGCTCGAACCACCCGAGCGGCAAGGCGTTCACGCAGGCCGAATCAGGCCAGATAGCGGCGTGGCACGCGCGCAGTGACCCTGGTCAGTAGCTCATAGCCGATGGTGCCGCAGGCCTGGGCCAGTTCATCCACGGGCAACTGAGCACCCCAAAGCTCCACCGGATCACCGACACGGGCCTCCTGCATGTCGCTGAGATCCACCGCCAGCATGTCCATGGATACACGTCCTGCCAGAGGCACACGACGACCATTGACCACGACCGGAGTGCCATTGGGCGCATGACGCGGATAGCCATCGGCATAGCCGCAGCTGACGGTGCCAATGCGCGACGGCCGAGCCGCTTCCCAGGTAGCGCCATAACCCACCGTTTCCCCCGCCGCGATTTCGCGTACGGCGATCAGCTGGGCGCTGAGGCTCATGGCCGGTTTCAGGCCAAGGTCTGCAGCGCTGAGATCGGCAAACGGCGAGGCGCCGTAAAGCATGATGCCGGGACGCAGCCAGTCCATATGCGCGGCGGGGAGGGTCAGGATTGCCGCCGAGTTGGCCAGACTGCGCTGGTCGAAATCCAGGCTCAGCAGGTCGAGGAAGCTGTCCAGCTGCACCTCGTTAAGGCTGTGACCACGCAGGTCAGCGCAGGCGAAGTGGCTGATCAGGTTGAGTTCGGTCACCTGGGTAGCGCCCCGCAGGCGGCCATGCCAGCGGCGCAGCTCGTCTGCGGCGAAGCCGAGGCGGTGCATGCCGGAATCGAGCTTGAGCCAAACGTTCAGCGGCCTCGGCAGCTCGGACGCGAGTAGCGCTTCAGCCTGCTCCGACCCTTGCACGACCAGGTCCAGGCCGAGCTGGGAGGCCAGTTGGTACTCGGACGGTTCGAAGCAGCCTTCCAGCAGGAGGATTCGCGCTTCGTCGTCCAGGGCGCGGACTTCGGCAGCCTCTTCCAGGCACGCCACGGCAAATCCATCGGCCTCACCGTGCAGACTGCTGACGACCTCACGCACACCATGGCCGTAGGCATTCGCCTTGACCACCGCGAAGGCCTGCCGGCCAGGTGCGCAGCGCTTAGCCAGGGTGTAGTTGTGGCGAATGGCGGAGAGGTCGACGGCAGCAATCAGCGGGCGCATTGAGACAGGCTCATGAACGAAAACGGGCGCCCATCATACCGCCTGGACGCCCGCGCTCATTGATCCACGACTTATTCGTCTTCGAAGTTGTAGGCACCAGGTGCCAGGTTCTCGAAGCGCGAGTACTTGCCCAGGAATGCCAGCCGCGCGGTACCCAAGGGACCGTTACGCTGCTTGCCGATGATGATCTCGGCGACGCCCTTGAATTCAGTCTCGGGGTGGTAAACCTCGTCGCGGTACACGAACAGGATGATGTCGGCGTCCTGCTCGATTGCCCCGGATTCACGCAGGTCGGAGTTGATCGGGCGTTTATTCGGGCGCTGTTCGAGTCCCCGGTTCAACTGAGACAAGGCGATCACCGGGCAGTTGAACTCCTTGGCCAGGGCCTTGAGCGAGCGCGAAATCTCGGAGATCTCGTTCACCCGGCTATCGCCACTGGAACCGGGAATCTGCATGAGCTGCAGGTAGTCGACCATGATCAGGCCAATCTCGCCGTGCTCGCGCGCCAGGCGGCGGGTACGGGCACGCATCTCGGAGGGCGAGATGCCGGCGGTGTCGTCGATGAACAACTTGCGGTCATTGAGCAGGTTGACTGCGGAAGTCAGGCGCGGCCAATCGTCGTCATCCAGGCGGCCAGCGCGAACCTTGGTCTGGTCGATGCGGCCAAGGGACGCGAGCATACGAATCACGATGGATTCGGAGGGCATCTCCAGGGAGTACACCAGGATCGCCTTGTCGCTGCGCATCAGGGCGTTTTCCACCAGATTCATGGCGAAGGTCGTCTTACCCATGGAGGGCCGGCCGGCGACGATGATCATGTCGGCCGGCTGCAGGCCGCTGGTCAGGTTGTCCAGGTCGTTGAAGCCGGTGGACAGGCCCGTGATGGCATCGCCGTTGTTGAACAGCTCGTCGATGCGGTCGATGGCCTTGACCAGGATGTCGTTGATGCCCACCGGGCCGCCGGTCTTCGGGCGCGCTTCAGCGATCTGGAAGATCAGTCGCTCGGCTTCGTCGAGGATCTCTTCGCCGGTGCGCCCCTGAGGGGCATAGGCGCTATCGGCGATCTCGGTGCTGATGCCGATCAACTGGCGCAGTGTGGCGCGCTCGCGAATGATCTGGGCATAGGCCTTGATGTTGGCTACGGACGGCGTGTTCTTGGCCAGTTCGCCGAGGTAGGCCAGGCCGCCGACCTGGGGCAGTTGACCTTCCTTGTCCAACTGCTCGGACAAGGTCACCACGTCGAACGGCATGTTGCGCTCGGCCAGCTTGAAGATGGCGCGAAAGATCAGCCGATGATCGTGGCGGTAGAAGTCGCCGTCGGACACCTGGTCGAGCACGCGCTCCCAGGCATTGTTGTCCAGCATGAGGCCCCCGAGGACGGCCTGCTCGGCCTCGATGGAGTGCGGCGGCACTTTCAGGGCGGAAGTTTGCAGGTCGAACTGTTCCGGGACGGAGATATCGTTCATGGGCTCGGAAAATCTTGGGGTAGAAAGACATCGGGCACGTCATCGCTTTCGCAATGACGTGCCCGATGTTAGCGGCCCTGCACCTGAGTGCAAGTCCACTTCGACGGCTTGCTTAGCCAGCGATCACGATCAGCTTGACCGCAGCTTCGACGTCGGTGTGCAGGTGCAGAGCAACGTCGTACTCGCCAACTTGGCGAATGGTGCCGTTCGGCAGGCGGACTTCGGCCTTGGCAACCGGAACGCCAGCGGCGGTCAGGGCGTCAGCGATGTCGTGAGTGCCGATGGAACCGAACAGCTTGCCTTCGTCGCCAGCGCTGGCAGTGATGGTCACTTCCAGTTCGGACAGCTGGGCAGCGCGAGCTTCGGCGGTGGCCTTCTTGTCAGCAGCCTGCTTTTCCAGCTCAGCGCGGCGAGCTTCGAACGCAGCAACGTTCTCGGCGGTAGCAGCGGTGGCCTTGCCTTGCGGCAGCAGGTAGTTACGGCCGTAGCCGGACTTTACGTTCACCTTGTCGCCCAGGTTGCCCAGGTTGGCGATTTTTTCGAGCAGGATGACTTCCATTTGAGTCTTACCTCTTAACTTTTAACCTTCACCGTTCGCGGGGCCGGCGCCATTCTTGCGCGCCTTGCGACCACGAAAATCAATCAGACTGTCGACGATGGCCAAAACCACCAGTATTGGATAGATCAGTTGCATGAACAGCAGCAGCGACACGTAAAGCCCCACCAGCCAGAAACCGGCCAGTCCACCCTGCTTCGCCAGGCCGTGCACCAGGGCAAGGCCGGCAAAAGCCAGCGGCACGCTGCAGATCGGCGTCAGCATCGCCAGCTCCAGGCCCAGGTTCGGACCCAGCAACATGGCGGCCAGCAAGCCGAAGGCCAGTGCCGCCGGCAGTTTCACGGCGCGGAACTCGCCGCCGAAACCACCGGGGTTGTACAGGGCTGCCTGCCAGTAGCGACCGAGCATCAGGCTCAGCACGCTGACCAGTTGCAGCAGCGCCGCGATCAGGCCGGTCAGGACCGGCGCGACCATGGCTCCCAGGCGCACTCGCTCGTCTTCCGCCAACTGCGAATAGACGTTGCCCATCACCTGCGGCATGAGCTTCTGCAGCTCACCCGCCATGGCGGTAATAGGCTCGCGGAACACCGCGCCCAGCACCAGGCCGTACAGCAGACCCAGCGCCACGCTGATCATCAGCACCCGCGTCCAGGACACGCTGGAACGCAGTACCAGGGCCAACCCCAACGCGCCGAGCAACACCATCAGGGTGCGCGGTTCGCCGAAGTACCACCAGCCGAGGGCAGGCAGTAGAGCCCAGGCAATAATGCCGAGAGCATCGCTCATACCACGCCGCAGCAACACCAGGCTGCCGGCGGCTGCGCTCAGCCAAAACATCATGGGCAGGGCCGCAGCACCCGCCACCACCAGGGTGGCCTGCATGCGACCGCGCATGATGAACTCAGCCAGAGCGCGCATTGCGATCTATTCCTTACCTAGGTCGACCGACCGAGATCAACGGCCGTGGCTGTCGGTGTAGGGCAGCAGGGCCAGGTAGCGGGCGCGCTTGATAGCGGTAGCCAGCTGACGCTGATACTTGGCTTTGGTGCCGGTGATACGGCTAGGAACGATCTTGCCGGTTTCGGAGATGTAGGCCTTCAGGGTGTTGAGATCCTTGAAGTCGATCTCTTTCACGCCTTCAGCGGTGAAACGGCAGAACTTACGACGACGGAAGAAACGTGCCATGAACTTGGCTCCTCAATAGATCCGTGGATTACTCGTCAGCGTTGTCGCTGTCATCGCCTTCGGCGACAGCGTCAGTCTCAACGCGCTCACGGCGCTCACGGCGCTCGCTGCGGTTTTCCTCGGCCTTGAGCATCTCGGACTGACCAGTGATGGCTTCGTCGCGGCGGATGACCAGGTTGCGGAGGACGGCGTCGTTGTAGCGGAAGTTGTCTTCCAGCTCGGCCAGGGCTTTGCCGCTGCACTCAACGTTCAGCATCACGTAGTGAGCCTTGTGAACGTTGTTGATGGCGTAGGCCAACTGACGACGGCCCCAGTCTTCCAGGCGGTGAACCTTGCCACCGTCTTCTTCGATGAGCTTGGTGTAGCGCTCAACCATGCCGCCAACCTGCTCGCTCTGGTCCGGGTGAACCAGGAAGATGATTTCGTAATGACGCATAAATGCTCCTTACGGGTTGTAGCCTGCCAACTTAGTGGTCAGGCAAGGAGTGAATATCTCGTTTTGGCTTGCCGAGCCGAGGGCGCGCAATAGCCTGCCCTCACGGCAAGGGGCGACATTCTAGAGAAGGGGCGAATGCCGCGCAAGGTAAATTGGCGAAACTTTGAACAGCCCGGAGCAGCAGAAAAAACTGCCCCGGGGCGACCCCGCACTAAGTGCGGGTGCGGCGCTGGCGCACCGCTTCGAAGAGGCAGACCCCGGTGGCCACCGAGACGTTGAGGCTGCTAACGCTGCCGGCCATGGGCAGCTTGACCAGGTAATCGCAGTGCTCGCGGGTCAGGCGGCGCATGCCCTTCCCTTCCGCGCCCATGACCAGCACGGTCGGCCCGGTCATGTCCTGCTCATAGACTTCCTGAGTCGCTTCGCCGGCAGTGCCGACCACCCAGAGGCCCTTCTTCTGCAGTTTCTCCAGAGTGCGTGACAGGTTGGTCACCGCCACCAGCGGCATGACCTCCGCTGCACCGCAAGCGACCTTGCGCACTGTGGCGTTGAGGGTGGCGGACTTGTCCTTGGGTACGATCACCGCCAGTACGCCTGCCGCGTCGGCAGTGCGGAGACAGGCTCCAAGGTTGTGCGGGTCGGTAACGCCGTCCAGGGCCAGCAGCAGGGGCGCGCCGGAAGTGCGCTCGAGCAACTCGTCGAGCATGTTTTCGCCCCAGACCTGGCTGGGACTGACCTCGGCCACCACGCCCTGATGGACGCCTTCTGCCCATTCGTCCAGCTCGTGGCGATCCTTGTGGCCAACCGCAACGCGATGTTGGCCGGCCAGGTCGAGCAGGACCTGGACTCGCGGATCATGCCGACTTTCCGCCAGCCAGAGATGCTTGACGCGTTTGGGGTGATGACGCAGCAGCGCTTCCACGGCATGCACGCCGTAAACCTTTTCCAACTGACTCATTTCTTGACCTTGCTACTGGGCGCCTTGGGTTTCGGCGGTCCCTTACGGTGTTTCGAGGGCTTACTGGCGGCCTTGGCCTTCGCCGCCTTGGCTTTCTTCTTTGGCGGCTTGGCTGCAGCGGTCACTTCACTCTTGGCAGGTTTGTCCAGAGGCTTCTGCGTCGGGCGCGTGCCCTTGCTGGCCTTGGCGCCCTGGCGGGCCTCGCTGAGCAAGGCCTGCTTCATGGCCCTGCTCTTGCCCACATCGGTGTTGCCGAGCATCTCCTCGGCCTGGGCGAGCATCTCCGTCGGCACGGCAGGCAGTGCCTGGACCTTGCCGGCGCGCTGGCGACGCGGCGCCACGGCTGCCCTCGGTTCCTGCTGGGGAGTCTCTTGCTGGGCATGACGAGCAGCACCCTTAGCGCCCCGACTGCGGCCCCTGCCGAGCTTAGGCTCGGCAGCCTTGGCCCCGCCTTTGACCGGGACGGATTTGTCAGCGCCACGATTCTTGCGGCCGACCGGCGCGGAGAGAACGTTGTCGGAGAGCTCGAAATCGATCTTGCGCTCGTCCAGATCGACCCTCGCCACCACGACTTCCACCGTGTCGCCCAAGCGGAAGCTGCGACCGCTGCGCTCGCCGGACAGGCGATGGTGGATCGGGTCGAAGTGGTAGTAGTCGCCCGGCAAGGCCGTGACATGCACCAGGCCTTCCACATAGATGTCGATCAGCTCGACGAAGATGCCGAAGCCGGTCACCGCCGAGATCACACCGGGGAAGGTCTCACCCACGCGGTCACGCATGTACTCGCACTTCAGCCAGTTGGTGACATCGCGCGTGGCTTCGTCGGCACGGCGCTCAGTCATCGAACACTGCTCGCCGAGTTGCGCCAGGCGAACTTCGTCGTAGGGGTAGATGCGCGCCTTGGGCATGGCTGCGGCGCCGGCGCGACGAACATGTGCGCTTTCTCGCCTGGAGCGGATCAGTCCACGGATGGCACGGTGGACCAGCAGGTCCGGATATCGCCGGATGGGCGAAGTAAAGTGAGTGTAGGCGTCATAGTTGAGGCCGAAGTGCCCTTCGTTGTCCGGGCTGTATACCGCCTGGCTGAGGGAGCGCAGCATCACGGTCTGGATCAGATGATAGTCAGGGCGCTCGCGGATCTTTTCCAGCAGGGCCTGGTAATCGCTCGGAGTCGGCTCACTCTTGCCGCGATTGAGCGTCAGGCCCAGCTCGGCAAGGAACTGCCGCAGCTTATCGAGGCGCTCGCTCGGCGGTCCCTCATGAACGCGGTAGAGCGCCGGAATTTCGTGCTGCATGAGGAAACGCGCAGTCGCGACGTTGGCGCAGAGCATGCACTCCTCAATCAGCTTGTGAGCATCGTTGCGCTGAGTCGGCAGGATCTCGGAAATCTTGCGGTCGGCGCCGAATACGATGCGGGTTTCCTGAGTCTCGAAGTCGATCGCGCCACGGACCTGGCGAGCCGCCAGCAGCACCTTATAGAGCTTGTAGAGTTGCTGCAGGGGCGTGACCAGATGCGGCAACTGCTCGGCGAACAGCTTGGCCTCAGTGGAGTCCGGGGTTTCCAGGAACTGACTGACCTTGGTGTAGGTGAGCCGCGCATGCGAATGGATGACCGCCTCGTAGAACTCGTAGCCGGTAAGTTTCCCGGCACGGGATAGGGTCATGTCGCAGACCATGGCCAGGCGATCCACCAGCGGATTCAGCGAGCAGAGGCCATTGGACAGCACCTCCGGCAACATCGGGATGACCTTCTCCGGGAAGTACACCGAGTTGCCGCGATTGGTCGCCTCTTCATCCAGCGCCGAACCCACTTTTACATAGTGGGAAACATCGGCGATGGCGACGATCAGACGCCAGCCGCCGCCTTTGCGGGCTTCGGCATAGACGGCGTCATCGAAGTCGCGAGCGTCCTCGCCATCGATGGTGACCAGGGCCAGGTCACGCAGGTCGATGCGTTTTTCCTTGTCCTTCTCTGCCACCTCAGGCTTGAGCTTGGCGGCTTCCTTCAACACGGCGGCCGGCCACTCATGGGGAATGTCGTAGCTGCGCAGGGCCACTTCGATTTCCATGCCCGGCGCCATGTAGTCGCCCAGCACTTCCACCACTTCACCCTGTGCGAGACGGAAGTTGCTCGGCCACTGCTCGATCTTCACCTGGACAAACTGGCCATGCTTGGCCGCGCCCTGCTTGCCGGCGGGCACCAGCACTTCCTGCTGAATCTTCGGGTTGTCCGCCACGACCCGGGCAATACCGCTCTCCTCGAAGAAGCGGCCTACCAGGGTTTCATGGGCACGCCCGATGATCTCCACCAGCGCACCCTCGCGGCGGCCGCGTCGATCAAGGCCGGAAACCCTTGCAAGCGCGCGGTCGCCGTCGAATACCAGGCGCATCTGTGCCGGACTCAGGAACAGGTCGTCACTGCCGTCATCGGGAATGAGGAAGCCGAAACCGTCGCGGTGGCCACTGATACGACCGCAGATGAGGTCGAGCTTGTCCACCGGCGCATAAGTGCCCCGGCGCGTATAGATAAGCTGACCATCGCGCTCCATGGCGCGGAGTCGACGGCGCAGGGCTTCCAGCTGCTCGTCGGTGGTCAGGCCGAATTCTTCTACCAGCTGCTCTCGGCTGGCGGGGGCACCGCGCTCATCGAGGCGCTGCAGGATCAATTCGCGGCTGGGGATGGGGTTCTCGTATTTTTCCGCCTCGCGAGCGGCCTCGGGGTCGAGGTTCTGCCAATCGGCCATCAGGGGGTGATCACCTTTTTATCCATAGAGGGATTTGCCATGTCTCTTATTGAAGCGCGAATTCCGATTGTCGGTCAGCTTAGTCCGAAGAATAATTTTTTTCGCGCTCAGGGGTTTACAACACAAAAGTCGGCTCGTATAGTTCGCGCCCACAGCGTCGCTGAGACGTTGTGAAGGAAGCAGATGAGCAATCATCGCATCCAGTGCCCAGGTGGCGGAATTGGTAGACGCACTAGGTTCAGGTCCTAGCGGTGGCAACACCGTGGAAGTTCGAGTCTTCTCCTGGGCACCACTCTTCTGAAGCCGAGCCGCAAAGCTCGGTTTCTTGTTTAACGGATCGTATGGTTCCGTGTCGCTCAACGATGAACACCGTATAAGTCGATGAGCAATCATCGCAATGTGCCCAGGTGGCGGAATTGGTAGACGCACTAGGTTCAGGTCCTAGCGGTGGCAACACCGTGGAAGTTCGAGTCTTCTCCTGGGCACCACTCTTAAACAAAGCCGAGCTCTGCTCGGCTTTGTGCTGTCTGACGTTCGGAAAACCTCGATAGCGTCCAGATCAAGGGGCCGAGCCTGCGCCCCGCCCCATCTCCTGAAAGCACTCTACGCCTTGAACTGCCCCAGACTGGCCTTGAGCTGATCGGCCAGACCGGCGAGCACACGCCCACTGCTGGCAGTCGCCGCCACCGCTTCAGCCGCCAGACTGGCCTCGGAATGGATCACGTCCACCCGACCACGCACCCCATCGGCGCCCGCCGCCTGGTGCTGCGCAGCACGCGCGGCGGCCTGCACCGCTCCATGCACTTGCTCCACAGCCTGCTGCACGCTTTGCTGCAAACGCTCGCTGTCGCGCAGCGCCTCCAGCCCTTCCACCGCACGCTCACGCGCCTGAGAGATAGCCGACACAGCTTCGCGCGCACCGGTCTGCAATGCAGTGATGTGCTCCTGGATATCGCCGGTGGACTGCTGGGTCTTACTCGCAAGCGCCCTTACTTCGTCTGCCACCACGGCAAATCCACGCCCGCTTTCCCCCGCCCTCGCAGCCTCGATCGCCGCGTTCAGCGCCAGCAGGTTGGTCTGCTCGGCGATACCATGAATCACCGACAACACCATCTCAATCTGCTCGCTCTGCCGCGCCAGGCGCTCGATCACCTCGGACCCGCTTTGCACCCGCGCTTCCAGGTTCTCGATCAGACCTCCGACCTTGCGCGCAATAGCCGCATTATCCTGGGCAGCCTGGCGAATTTCGCCCACCTGGCGCAGGGCATCCTGCATCGCATGACTTTCGGCCTGAGCCTCAGAGACCATGCCCGCCAGCACACTCAGACTGCCTTCCACCTCACTACGCTGGCGCTGGGCCGCAGCCTCGGCGGACTGACTACGCTCCGATAGCGCCTTGATCTCCACGCCCGTGCGCTGCGCCACATCGCCCGCCTCACGAACAATGGGCTGAAGCTTGTCGACGAAACGGTTCACCGCAGCGGCCATTTCGCCCACCTCATCACGGCTGTCCAACTGAACCCGGCGCGTCAGGTCACCTTCGCCGGCGGCCAGGTCGTTCAGCGCAGCGATCAACAGACGCAGGCGAACCACCACACGGCGCCCCAGCACCACGGCCAGCACCAGCAGCACACCAAGACCGACCAGCGCCAACCCCAAGCCAATGCGCCAACGCAACTCACCCGCCGCCGACTCCACAGCCTGACGAGTGCCAGCGCTCATGTTGCCAGCCGTCTCGCGAGCCGACTGCAGGCGGGCAGTCAGGGCCGCGCTACTTTCGGTGGCAGCGCCGGAGAGGCTCTCGCCCACCAACTCGCCACCACTGGCAATCAGGGTGGCGAAACGCTGGTCCAGCGCCTTCAACTGCTGCTCGACCGAGGCGGTGGACACACCCATGCGCACCTTGCCGATTTCCACACCATTGGGGCTGATGGGAGCATCCACCAGGTAGACCGAAGGGTCGCTGGCTGCTGCATTCAGCACCTTGTCCAGCGCCCGTTCACCCTGCCCCCTGGCTAACAGCGCCTTGATCTGCGGATTTTCGCGATTGAGGTAACGGGTCAGATGCTGACCATTCGCGTCGTCATAGATGATGAAGAGCACATTGGGATTGCGCTGAGCACGACGAGCGAACTCGGACAGCGTCGGCACGTCGTTATCCCACATGGCACGCGGCGCTACGGCAGCGAGTAGCTGGGCGAGATCGTTGGCCGACTCCTTGAGGTTCTGCTCCAAGGTCTGGCGCAACTGGGCCTGCTCCTGCTGAAGACGCTCACTGAGGCCTGCCCCCAGACGCTCGCGAGTCTTGCCGGAAAGCGCACTCAAGCTACCGGCAACCTCCTGCCCGGCGAGCCCCAGATCATCCGCCAGGCGCTGGGTATCGCTACCCAGCCGCACACCCAGATCATCCACCAGGGAATTCACAGTGCTCCGCGTCAGGGCAACGGCCACCACCACCTGCACCAGCAGGGCAATGCCCAAGGCGATGAAGACGGGACGCAGTAAACGGCTTTGCAACAAAGACAGGATGGCTGACAAGACTTGTGGCTCCTTAACGACCGTTACCGCTATAACGGCGACAACTCGGATTTATAAAGTGCCAGCAAGGTACGTGCCGACCAGCTGCGCGACATTTGCGACCACTGAAACGACGAAGGGCCGCACGAGGCGGCCCTTCTGGGGAGTCGGAAGACTCAGGCGTACGGGTAACGCAGGATGATCGTCTCGTTACGGTCAGGACCGGTGGAGATGATATCGATGGGCGCCCCCACCAGCTCTTCCACTCGCCTGATGTAAGCGCGGGCGTTGGCTGGCAGCTCCTCCAGGCTCTTGACCCCAACGGTGGACTCGCTCCATCCCGGCATTTCCTCGTAGACCGGCTGCAGACCGATGTAGCTGTCAGCATCGGTAGGAGCATCCACCAGGACCTCGCCGTTCTGGTCTTTGTAGCCCGTGCAGATGCGGATGGTTTCCAGACCGTCGAGCACGTCCAGCTTGGTCAGGCACAGACCCGAGATGCTGTTGATCTCGATGGCGCGACGCAGGATCACGGCATCGAACCAGCCGCAGCGACGGGCACGACCGGTGGTCGAGCCGAACTCGTGGCCACGCTTGGCCAGGAAGGCACCGGTTTCATCGAACAGCTCGGTCGGGAACGGGCCGGAACCCACGCGAGTGGTGTAGGCCTTGGTGATGCCGAGGATGTAATCCAGGTACAGCGGACCAAAGCCGGAGCCGGTGGCGGTACCGCCAGCAGTGGTGTTCGAGCTGGTGACGTAGGGGTAGGTACCGTGGTCGATGTCCAGGAGCGAGCCTTGCGCGCCTTCGAACATGATGTTGGCGCCTTGCTTGCGCAGCTGGTGCAGGCGCGCAGCCACGTCGACCATCATCGGCTTGAGCAGCTCGGCATAGGCCAAGGCCTCGTCCAGGGTCTTCTGGAAGTCGACCGCCGGCTCCTTGTAATAGTGCTGGAGAACGAAGTTGTGGTAGTCCAGCAACTCACCCAGCTTGGCGGCAAAGCGCTCGCGGTGGAACAAATCGCCAATGCGCAGGCCGCGACGAGCAACCTTGTCTTCGTAAGCCGGACCGATGCCACGACCGGTGGTGCCGATCTTGGCATCGCCGCGGGCCTTTTCGCGCGCCTGGTCCAGGGCCACGTGGTACGGCAGGATCAGGGTGCAGGCCGGGCTGATGCGCAGGCGCTCACGCACCGGTACGCCTTTCTCTTCCAGCTTGGTGATTTCGCGCAGCAGCGCATCCGGCGCAACCACTACGCCGTTGCCGATCAGGCACTCGACGTTTTCGCGCAGGATGCCGGACGGGATCAGGTGCAGCACGGTCTTCTCGCCATCGATCACCAGGGTGTGGCCAGCGTTGTGGCCGCCCTGATAGCGCACGACGGCGGCAGCCTGGTCGGTCAGCAGATCGACGATCTTGCCCTTACCCTCATCACCCCACTGGGTGCCCAGGACTACGACATTCTTACCCATAACACTTGTCCTCTTCGCAGAAGCTCGATGCCGGCAGCCGCCGGCGGAAAACACGGAAACTCGTTTGTGGCCGGCCAACTACGCCGGCCATGCAGCCACTTTCCTCAGGAAAGCGCCGCCACCTGCCAGCGCCCATCACGCAGGACCAGAAGGCGATCGCAATCAGCCTCTTGCGCACACGCCACTTCCTGACCCGGCAAGGCCTGCACCACACGCTGCCCATCGGCACGCAGACGCTTGACCTCGTACCAGAGGTAAGGATCGTGACTATCGGGCGCCCAGATGCCAGGCAGCGACTGATCCAGCGCCATGCTCCCCAGGGTGACCAGGGTTTTCAGGTCGGTGGAGAAACCAGTCGCGGGGCGGGCACGACCGAAGTCGGCGCCGATGTCATCGTAGCGACCGCCCTGGGCAATGGACTGCCCGACGCCCGGCACGAAGGCGGCAAACACTACCCCGGTGTGATAGCGGTAACCACGCAGTTCACCCAGGTCGAAATAGAGCGGCAGCTCGGGGTAACGCAACTCCAACGCATCAGCGATGGCGATCAGCTCATCCAGCGCGACATGCACATCATCGGGGGCGTCCATCAGTACGCCCTGAGCGAGATCCAGCACCTCGCGACCACCGCAAAGCTCGGCAAGGGCGCGAAGCATGGAGGCCAGCTCGCGCGGCAGGCCTGCGGTCAGCTCAGCCACTTCGTCCACGGCCTTGCGCTGCAACGCGTCGAACAAGCTGCGCTCGACTTCGCCAGAGAGACCTGCAGCCTTGGCCAGACCGCGATAGATGCCGACATGGCCGAGATCCATATGCACATCCGGCACAGCAGCCAGCTCGAGCATTTCCAGCATCAGGCTGATGACTTCCACATCGCTCGCCGGGCTTGCGTCACCATAAAGCTCAGCACCCAACTGGATCGGGCTGCGCGAGGTGGACAGCGCGCGCGGCTTGGCATGCAACACGCTGCCGGCGTAGCACAGTCGGTTCGGGCCTTCGCGGCGCAGGGTGTGAGCATCGATTCGCGCCACCTGCGGCGTGATGTCAGCGCGGAAGCCCATCAGGTGGCCCGACTGCGGGTCGGTCACCTTGAAGGTGCGCAAATCAAGGTCCTGGCCGGCGCCGGTCAGCAGGGACTCGAGATATTCAATGTGCGGAGTGACCACGAAGTCGTAGCCCCAACGCAGGAACAGGTCCAGCACCTGGCGGCGGGCTGCCTCGATGCGCGCCGCTTCGGGCGGCAGTACTTCTTCGATACCGTCTGGCAGCAGCCAGCGATCTACCGTTGCCATTTCGCCAATCCCCTCTCAACCGGGCGGCAAGCCATCAGTGAAGCAGATAAAGGAGGCCGGTCCCCAGCAACATGCTGGACAGGCCCATCAGGCGGAGATGGCGGTCCTTGAACTCCGCCAACCCAAGCACCGCGGTGCGCCAACGGCGCGGATAGAGGAAGGGCAGGATGCCTTCCAGCACCAACATCAGACAAAAGGCAATGCCAAGTTCCTGCCACATGATTCCCGCGGACGCAAAAAAGCCGGGATTTCCCGGCTGACCCATAATAACACGTTTTCCCTGACGGTCACCCCAGCGGACGATGAGCGTCCGCCGGGGGACTGATTCAGCGTGTGGCCTTGTCCAGATAGCGGAAGAATTCGCTATTGGGGTCCAGCACCATCACATCACCCTTGCTGGAGAAGCTTTCGCGGTAAGCCTGCAAGCTGCGGTGGAAGGCGTAGAACTCCTGGTCCTGGCCATAAGCCTTGGCGTAAATGGACGCTGCCTTGGCGTCACCGTCACCGCGGGTTTCCTCAGCTTCGCGATAGGCCTCGGCCAGCAATACGCGGCGCTGACGGTCGGCGTCAGCGCGAATACCTTCCGCCAGCTCCGAACCCTTGGCGCGGTGCTCGCGGGCCTCTCGCTCACGCTCGGTGCTCATCCGCTCGAAAACGCTACGGTTGACTTCCTTGGGCAGGTCAATTGCCTTCACCCGCACGTCCACCACCTCGATACCGAGCTCCTTGTTAGCCATGCGATTCAGCGCGGCCGTGATGTCCGCCATCAGCGCATCGCGCTCGCCGGAAACCACTTCGTGGAGGGTCCGCTTACCGAACTGGTCGCGCAGACCAGCCTCGAGCCGGCGAGACAGACGCTCGTCGGCGATCTGCTTCATACCAGAGGTCGCGGTGTAGAAACGCTCGGCATCAGCCACACGCCACTTGGCATAGGCATCCACCATTACCGCTTTCTTCTCGAGGGTAAGGAAACGCTGGGTCGGGGAGTCCAGTGTCAGCAGGCGAGCGTCGAACTTGCGCACCTGATTGACGTACGGAATTTTCATGTGCAGGCCAGGCTGCACGTCAGCTTCGACGATGCGGCCGAACTGCAGGAGAACCGCTTTCTCGGTCTGCGACACGATGTAGAGACTGCTCCAGACGATCATGGCCAGCACCACACCGCCGATCAGGGCAAACAGCGATTTATTGCTCATCAGCGACTCTCCCTGGAACGCAGATTGCGCTGCTGCAAATCGGTGGAAACACGCGAACCGAGATCACTGCCACTTGCTGTGGCAGATGCGGCTGGCGCCACCGGGGCGGAGCTACCGCCACGATTGTCGATCATCTTGTCCAACGGCAGGTAAAGCAGATTGTTCTGGCCGTCCTTACCGGTCACCAACACCTTGCTGGTGCTACCGAGGACATCTTGCATGGTCTCCAGGTACAGGCGCTGGCGAGTGACTTCCGGGGCCTTGTGGTACTCGGTGAGCAACTTGCTGAAGCGGTCCGCCTCACCCTCAGCCCTGGCAATCACTTCGTCGCGGTAGCCGTTGGCATCTTCGATGATGCGCTGGGCCTGACCTCGAGCCTCGGGCACCACTGCGTTGGCATAGGCCTCAGCCTGGTTCTTGGCGCGCTGTTCGTCTTCGCGGGCACGAATCACGTCATCGAAGGCTTCCTGCACTTCGCGCGGGGCAGCCGCACTCTGCACGTTGACCTGGGTAACAGTGATACCGGTGCGATAGGTGTCGAGGAAGCGCTGCAGGCGCTCCTTGATCTCGCTTGCCATAAGCTCGCGCCCCTCAGTCAGCACCTGGTCCATTTCAGTGGAGCCCACCACGTGGCGCAGGGCGCTTTCAGTGGCGTGCTGCAAGCTGACCTCAGGCTGATCGACGTTCAGCACGAAATCCTGGAGGTTGCTGATCTTGTACTGAACCGTGAGCGGCACCTCGACGATGTTCTCGTCCTCGGTGAGCATCTGCCCCTGTTTGCTGTATGCACGCTCGCGGGTGACGTTCTCCTGGAACTTGCGATCGATCGGCGGGAAATAGATGTTCAAGCCGGGACCAACGGTCTCGTAGTACTTGCCGAAGCGCAGCACGACGGCCTGTTCCTGCTCATCCACCACATAGACGGCACTGTACAGCCAGACCACGGCAAGCAGGGCCAGGCCAATACCGAGCAGGCCAAAACTGCCTGATCTGCCGCCGCCGCCATCGCCGCCGCCACGTTTCTTGCCGCTGCCGAACAGCCCATTTAGGCTTTCCTGCAGCTTGCGGAAGGCCTCGTCCAGGTCCGGCGGCCCTTTGCGGTCGCCACCACGGCGCCCACCCCAGGGATCCTGGTTATTCGAGTTGCCACCCGGCTCATTCCAAGCCATAGCGCTCTCCATACTGATAAAGCAAAGACGCGCCCACGGCGCGCCCGCCCATGCTACCCAAGCCCGCGGCCCGCCGCAAAACCACCTAAACGGGCTTTATTGCAAAGTGTGTTGTTCGAGAAACTCGTTTGGCTGCCAACCTTCACGACTGACCAGCCGGTTCAGCTCGACGCGCGGCAGGCGCAAAGCCAACAACGCATCCCCGGCTTCATTGTGCTCCTCGGTCTGCACAGCGCCGAGAGCGAAGAACTGAGCCCGCAACCGGCCGAATCGCTGAGGCAAGCGCAAGGTACCCACAAACAGGTCGTCACCCAGCAGCTCAGCCACGGCCTGCTCGAGCAACTCGAGACCACTGCCATCACGTGCCGACAGCCAGACTCGCTCCGGCTTGCCTTCTTCGTCGCGCTGGATGTGCGGCTCGACGCTTTCCAGCAGGTCCACCTTGTTGTAGACCTCCAGCATCGGCAGGCCTTCAGCGCCAATCTCGCCCAGCACCGCGAGCACCTGCTCAATCTGCGCCATGCGCTCAGGCTCATGGGCATCGATCACATGTAGCAGAAGATCGGCGTTGGCGGATTCTTCAAGGGTAGCCCGGAAGGCCTCCACCAGCTTGTGCGGCAAGTGGCGAATGAAACCCACGGTATCCGCCAGCACGATCGGCCCCAGATCGTCCAACTCCAGCCGGCGCAAAGTCGGATCAAGCGTGGCGAACAACTGGTCGGCCGCATAGACCTCAGAAGAGGTCAGGGAATTGAACAGCGTAGACTTGCCGGCGTTTGTATAACCAACCAGGGAAACTGCCGGGATATCCGCACGCTTGCGCCCGCGACGAGCCTGCTCGCGCTGGCTGCGGACCTTTTCAAGACGCTGTTTGATCTGGCGGATGCGTACTCGCAGCAGGCGGCGGTCGGTTTCCAGCTGGGTTTCACCCGGGCCACGCAGGCCGATACCGCCTTTCTGGCGCTCAAGGTGAGTCCAACCGCGCACCAAGCGCGTGCTCATGTGTTCAAGCTGGGCCAGCTCGACCTGCAGCTTGCCCTCATGGGTACGGGCACGCTGGGCAAAGATATCGAGAATCAGACCGGTACGATCGAGCACCCGGCATTCGAAGGCGCGCTCAAGGTTGCGCTCCTGGCTGGGTGTAAGGGTGTGATTGAAGATGACCAGTTCGGCTTGCTCAGCCCTGACCAGGTCATGCAACTCGTCGACTTTGCCGCTACCGATCAGGTACTTCGCCGTTGGCTGGTGACGGGAAACGGAGACGAATGCCACCGTATCCGCACCGGCCGAACGTGCAAGCTCAAGAAATTCCTGCGGGTCTTCGCGCGCCTCGGGATCTTGGCCTTCCAGATGAACCAGGATAGCCCGTTCACCACCACCAGGGCGTTCGAAAAACAAAGCAGTCTCCTATCAGGCGTTACCCGGCTCAGGCTGCTCTTGCTCGGAAGCGCTGGGCAGACGTACCGGACGACTCGGTACCACAGTGGAAATAGCGTGCTTGTAGACCATCTGGCTGACAGTGTTCTTCAGCAGAATCACGAACTGGTCGAAGGATTCGATCTGGCCCTGCAGCTTGATGCCGTTTACCAGATAGATGGAAACCGGTACGCGCTCCTTACGCAGGGTATTGAGGTAAGGGTCTTGTAGCGAATGCCCTTTTGACATATGCCGCACTCCTTTAGGGATCTAGTTTTCAAATGACAAGAAAGATGAACGGTACCCGCCCTACCCCCAAGGATAGACGGTAACCGGTGAGGTCTCAGCTCAATATGGAGACCGACCTCAGGTATTTCAAGGTGCGCGGCAGATTGTCGCAAGCCAGACTGTCCAACCAGTGCAGGTCGGACCAACTGCGTAACCAGGTGAACTGTCGCTTGGCGAGTTGGCGGGTGGCAATGATACCGCGCTCTTCCATCTCGGCCCGAGTCAGCACGCCATCCAGATAATCCCAGGCCTGACGATAACCAACCGCTCTTATAGACGGCAGTCCTGCATGCAAGTCACTTCTGCGGCGCAGCGCTTCGACCTCGTCGATAAAGCCCTGTTCCAGCATCAATCGAAAACGTTGCGCAATTCTTTCGTGCAAAACCTGACGTTGCGCGGGAGCAATGGCCAAGTGTGCGACAGTATACGGCAAATACGCCGTTCCTGGCGTGTTCCCGGCCATATTTTGCGCAGCCTGGCGCTGCCGGTGAGCAGTCATGGTAAGCCCACTGACCTTGTAGACTTCCAGCGCTCGGGTCAGGCGCTGGGGGTCGTTGGGATGAATTCGTGTCGCGGACTCCGGGTCCACCACCGCCAATTCCCGATGCAGAGCCTCCCAGCCGTCACGGGCTGCACGGGCTTCCAACTCGGCGCGCACCGCGGGATCGGCGCTGGGCATGTCCGCCAACCCTTCCAACAGAGCTTTGTAATACAGCATGGTGCCACCCACTAGCAGCGGAATCTTGCCCCTGGCGGTGATTTCCTTCATGGCGGCGAGGGCATCGGCACGGAAGTCTGCAGCTGAGTAGCTCTCGGCCGGGTCGCGGATATCGATCAGGCGATGGGGAAACTCGGCCAATGTGGCCTTATCCGGCTTGGCCGTGCCGATATCCATGCCACGGTAGATCAGCGCCGAGTCGACACTGATCAACTCGCACGGCAGTGTTTGCGCCAGTGCCAGGGCCAGGTCGGTCTTACCGGCAGCCGTGGGGCCCATGAGAAAGATTGCGGGCGGCAGCCGTTCAGTCATGTTCAGCGGCCGCGCAGGAACAGCTTGTCCAGGTCATCCATACCCAGCTGCGTCCAAGTCGGACGCCCATGGTTGCACTGACCGCTGCGCTCAGTCTGTTCCATGTCCCGCAGCAAGGCATTCATTTCCGGCTGAGTCAGGCGGCGATTGGCACGCACGGCGCCGTGACAGGCCATGGTGCCGAGCAGCTCGTTAAGGTGGGCCTGGATGCGATCACTGGTGCCGTACTCCAGCAAATCGGAGAGCACGTCGCGCACGAGTTGCGAGGCTTCGGCCTGCTTCAACAGCGCCGGAATCTGGCGGATGGCCAGGGTTTCCGGACCGAGACGCTGCAGCTCAAAACCAAGCCGGCGGAACCACTCGCCATGCTCTTCAGCACAATCGGCCTCGCGCTGGCTGACGGCGATGGATTCGGGCACCAGCAGCGGCTGCCCCTTGAGCCCCTCACTGGCCATGGCCACCTTCAAGCGCTCGTAGGTGATACGTTCGTGGGCTGCATGCGTATCCACCACCACGAGCCCCTGGGCATTCTCAGCGAGTATGTAGATACCCTTGAGTTGGGCCAATGCGTAGCCCAAAGGCGGGATATCACCCTGCGACTCAGGCAACGCAGGCGATGCGGAAGTGGCTGTCAGCGGCGCGAAAAACTCACGATAGGCGCCCTGCGCCTCGGCAACCGGCACAGCTGGCTGCGAACGCGGAGCCTGGTAGCCGCCACCTGCCGGCGGACGCCATGCCGGCTCGACCGCTTGCTGCTCCAACACATTAGCCGCCAGACTCATCTCACCCTGGGGTCCGAATTCGCCGGCAGCGCTGCCGGTCGGGCGCATCACAACTTCGGTGGCGCCCGGCGCAGCCAACTGGTCCTCGGGGCGAACCTCACCCAAGGCGCGGTGCAGGGTGCCGTAGAGGAAGTCATGAACCATGCGACTGTCACGGAAGCGCACCTCGTGCTTGGTCGGGTGCACATTGACGTCGACCACCGCCGGATCAACCTCGAAGAACAGCACAAAGGTCGGGTGCCGCCCGTTGTAGAGCACGTCGCGATAAGCCTGTCGCACCGCGTGGGCGACCAGCTTGTCACGCACCATGCGGCCGTTCACGTAGAAGTACTGCAGGTCCGCCTGGCTGCGGGAGAAGGTTGGCAAACCGACCCAACCCCAGAGATGCAGGCCGTTGCGTTCGACTTCGATGGGCAGCGCCTGCTCAAGGAAGGCAGGACCGCAAACAGCCGCGACACGACGGGCTCGGGCAACGGCCTCGCGCGCCTCGTGCAGAGCGAAGATGGTCTTGCCGTTGTGGCGCAGGTGGAATGCCACGTCGAAGCGTGCCAGGGCCAGGCGCTTGATGACTTCCTGCAGATGGTCGAATTCGGTCTTCTCTGCGCGCAGGAACTTACGTCGCGCAGGTGTATTGAAGAACAGGTCGCGCACCTCCACCGAAGTGCCCACGGGATGGGCGGCCGGCTGTACCCGGGCTTCCATGTCGCGGCCTTCGGTTTCCACCTGCCAGGCCTGGTCAGCATCGGCGGTCCGCGAAGTCATGGTCAGGCGCGCGACGGAACTGATCGACGCCAGGGCCTCACCACGGAAACCCAGGCTCATCACCCGTTCCAGGTCTTCGAGATCGCGAATCTTGCTGGTGGCGTGGCGAGCCAGGGCGAGGGGCAAGTCATCTGGAGGGATGCCACCGCCGTCGTCACGCACCCGCAGAAGCTTGATGCCGCCCTGCTCCACCTCAACATCGATACGCTTGGCACCGGCATCCAGGCTGTTCTCCAGCAACTCCTTAATAACCGAGGCAGGGCGCTCAACCACCTCACCGGCGGCGATCTGGTTTGCCAGCCGCGGACTCAGCAGCTGGATGCGCGCCAACTCACTCATGGCTGCGCCGCCAGCGCTGCCGCGGGGATATTCAGAGTCTGACCGACCTTGAGGTTGTCGCTCTTCAGAGAGTTGGCACTACGCAGGGTGGCCATGCTCACCTCATAACGCTGAGCAATCAGCGCCAGGCTCTCACCAGAGGTCACCACGTGCTCACGCGGACCGATGGCGATCTTCCCCTGGTCACGCAGCCAGGCGATATAGGTACCCGGCGGAGGGTTCTGCTGGAAGAACTGCTTGATGCCGGTCTGGATCGAGCGTGCCAGCGCCTGCTGGTGGCTGCGGTTCGCCAGCTTCTGGGATTCGTTGTGGTTGGAGATGAAGCCGGTTTCCACAAGGATCGACGGAATATCCGGCGACTTCAGCACCATGAAGCCAGCCTGCTCCACCCGGCGCTTGTGCAACGGGGTGACGCGGCTGACGTTACTCAGCACCTTTTGTCCGACGTTGAGGCTGGAGGACAGGGTTGCCGTCATCGACAGATCCAGCAGCACACCCGCGAGCATGCGATCCTTGTCGTCCAGACTGACGCTGCCCACACCACCGATCAGGTCGGAGCGGTTTTCGTTGTCGGCCAGCCAGCGCGCGGTTTCCGAAGTGGCGCCACGGTCAGACAGGGCAAACACCGAAGCACCGAAGGCGCTTCGACTGGGCGCAGCGTCGGCGTGGATGGAGACGAACAGGTCAGCGCCTTTCTTACGGGCGATCTCGGTACGCTTGCGCAGCGGGATGAAGTAGTCGCCGGTACGCACCAGTTCGCCACGGAAGCCCTTCTCCTGATTGATCTGGCGCTGCAGCTCCTTGGCGATGGCCAGGGTCACGTTCTTCTCGTGCTGCCCCTTGGGCCCGAGGGCGCCGGGGTCTTCACCACCATGACCAGCGTCGATGGCGACCACGATATCGCGCTTGCCGCCCGGCACTGGCGGCAGCTTGCTGGGGGCCGGCTGGGTCGGCGTCACGGGAGGCTGAGGCGTGCTTGGCGCGGTGGCAACCTGAGGGGCGCTGGCCTCAGCGGCGGCGGCTTCCTGATCGAACAGGTCCACCACCAGGCGGTTGCCGTACTGCTGGTTGGGCGCCAGGGAGAAGCTCTTCGGCGTCACAGTGGCTGACACGTCGATCACCACCCGCAGATCGGTGGGAGTGCGCTGGGCGGAACGGACGCTGGTGATCGGCGTATTGCTGAGGGACAGCTGCTCCAGCTTGGTGGCCAGCTGGGCGCCATTGATATCGATGACGATGCGATTGGGTGCAGTCAGGGTGAAGACGGAATGCTGCACCGGTCCGGACAAGTCGAAGACCAGGCGGGTATTGTCAGGCGCGCGCCAAAGCCGCACCCCGCGGACCTCCGCGGCAGCCAGGACATCAGCGGCGAACGCCGCAAGCAGAACCCCAATCCCGGCAAACAGTGCGCGCGAGCGCATACCCCACCCCATCTTTGTTTTCATGCTCCTAAGGCCAGGGCGGCACACCATGCTTCGCCGCGCTCAGTGTGTGGCGACAACCGCAGCGAACGGCCGCCCGCTTGCTGCGTAATGTTAATGTCCAGGTCAGCCTTTGGCAAAATGCCGGCGCCCCGCTGCGGCCATTCGATCAGGCACAGGGCATCGCCTTCGAAGTAATCGCGGATACCCAGAAATTCCAGTTCCTCCGGGTCGGCCAGGCGGTATAGATCGAAATGGAAGGCACGCTTGTCACCAATTTCATAAGGCTCCACCAGGGTGAAGGTGGGACTTTTCACCGCACCGGCGTGGCCCAGGCCGCGCAGGATGCCGCGAGATAGCGTGGTCTTGCCCGCGCCGAGGTCCCCGTGCAGGTAAAGAATTCCACTCCCCTCGGTCAGGAGCGCCAGGCGGGCACCGAGGGCCAGCATGGCCTCCTCGCCTTCGGCATGCAGGATCACTTCAGGCACGGCGCAAACTCCTCGAGCAACTGACGAATGGTCGGAATTAGATCACTGGCCGCCAGCCCCCTACCCGCTCGGGCCAGGCTTTCGCCAGCATTGGCATGTAGCCAGACGGCCAAGCAGGTGGCGGCGTAGCCGTCCATCCCCTGGGCCAGCAGAGCGCCGATCAGACCGGCAAGTACATCCCCAAGCCCGGCCCCGGCCATCACCGGATGGCCACGATCACAGAGTGCGAGACGACCATCAGGGGCGGCCACCAGGCTACCGGCCCCCTTTAGCAGGACAACGGCATCGAACTTCTGCGCCAGCGCCAAGGCCGTACGCGGTCGGTCGGCCTGCACTTCAGCGGTCGGGATCCCCAGCAGGCGCGCGGCCTCCCCCGGATGCGGCGTGATCACAGCGCCAACAGGTAGCCTGGCCTGTTCGACTGCTAGCAGGTTAAGCGCATCGGCATCCCAGACCTGGGGCACTTCCAGCCCCGCCACAACGCTAAGCAGACTGCGCCCCCAGGCGCCCTGCCCTAGCCCTGGCCCCACCACCAGCACATCGGCTTTACTCGCCAGTGCCAGCAGTTGATTGGCGGAGTTCACCCCCGCGCTCATCAGTTCCGGGCACCGCGCCAGCGCGGACGACACGTGTTCGGGTCGGGTCGCCAGAGACACCAATCCAGCGCCACTGCGCAGGGCGCTCTCCGCCGACAGCAGCGCTGCGCCACCCAGACCGCGATCCCCCCCTACCACCAGCAGATGGCCGAACTGACCTTTGTGCGAAGCCCGTGGGCGCGGCGCAAGGCGCTGCAGACTGCCGACCGCCATACGCTCTGCGACTCGCGGCGTGGCCGCAAGCAAAGCCGGATCGGCCTGCAGATCATCGAACACCAACTCGCCTACCTGATTCGGCGCATCGGCAGTGAACAGGCCGATCTTGAGGCCGATAAAGGTCACCGTCAGGTCTGCTCGCACTGCGACGCCCTGGACGCGGCCGGTGTCGGCACAGAGGCCGGACGGAATATCCACGGCCAGCACCGGCAGGGCACTGGAACTGAGCTGGCGAATGGCCTGGGCGTAGGGTTCGCGCACCGCGCCGGAAAGCCCGGTGCCCAATAGGGCGTCAACTACCACGCCATCCAATGTCGCGCATTCGCTCCAAGGCTGGATGGTAATGCCGGCGGCAATGGCCTCGTCCCTCGCCAGCGCGGCATCACCGGTGAGGGCACCGCTCGCCCCAACGGCCAATACCTTGACCCGCCAGCCGGCGCGCTGGGCCAGTGCCGCTATCAGGTAGCCATCGCCGGCATTATTGCCGTGGCCGGCCAGGACGCTGAGGCTGCCTGCCTCCGGCCAACGCCGGCGCAGGGCCCGCCAGGTCGCATGAGCGGCACGCCGCATCAGCTCGAAGCCCGGAGTGCCGGCAGCGATCAGGCGGGCGTCGAGATCCCGCACCTGGGCGGCGGAATGAAGCGAAAGGGGCAGGTCGTCGCGGGAAGGAAGCATTGGATTCGGTTGTGGCTGCGAGGTCTGGCAGAATTATATCCACCTCGACACCGGTTTCCCGCCCCAGCATGACCCTTTCCTCGCAAGATCTCGCCTCCCTCGCTCAATCCATCAAGGACTGGGGCCGAGAACTGGGCTTCCAGCAGGTGGGCATCACCGGAGTGGCGCTCGGTGAACATGAACGACACCTGCAGCGCTGGCTGGACGCCGGGTTCCAAGGCGAAATGGACTACATGGCCGCCCACGGCAGCAAGCGCTCGCACCCGGACGAACTGGTGCCCGGCACCCGGCGGGTCATTTCCCTGCGCATGGACTACCTGCCCGGCGATACGCGCATGGCCAAGGTTCTGGGCCAGCCGGAAAAGGCCTATGTCTCGCGCTACGCCCTGGGGCGCGATTACCACAAACTGATCCGCAAACGCCTGCAGCACCTGGCCGAGCGCATCGAGAAGGTCATAGGGCCGTTCAACTATCGCGCCTTCGTCGACAGCGCGCCGGTGCTGGAGAAAGCCATCGCAGAGCAGGCCGGCCTGGGCTGGATTGGCAAGAACACCCTGGTTCTCAACCGCAAGGCCGGCAGCTACTTCTTCCTCGGCGAACTGTTCGTCGACGCCCCCTTGCCGGTGGATGAGCCCCACGGCAGCGAGCATTGCGGCCGTTGTTCGGCATGCCTGGACATATGCCCTACCGCCGCCTTCGTCGGCCCTTACCAGCTGGATGCGCGGCGCTGCATTTCCTACCTGACCATCGAGTTCAAGGGCAGTATTCCCGAAGACTTGCGCCCGCTGATCGGCAACCGGGTGTTCGGTTGCGACGACTGCCAGATGGTCTGCCCCTGGAACCGCTTTGCACGCCCCTCAGGTGAGGGCGACTTCCAGCCCCGCCACGGCCTGGACAACGCCGAGCTGGCTGAGCTGTTCCGCTGGAGCGAGGAAGAATTCCTCAGTCGCACCGAAGGCTCTCCCCTGCGTCGCGCCGGGTACGAACGCTGGCTACGCAACCTGGCGGTGGGGCTGGGCAATGCACCGTCGAGCATCCCGGTACTCGAAGCCCTGCAGCTGCGCCGCGAATACCCCTCTGAGCTGGTGCGCGAGCATGTGGAATGGGCGCTTGCCCGGCACGGGGCAAGCGCGACGCGAGTCAGATCTTGATGAAGTGCTCACGATAGTGCCGCAGCTCGGCGATGGAGTCGCGGATGTCGTCCATAGCCAGGTGGCTACTGCTCTTCTTCACGCCGTCACGCACCTTGGGCGCCCAGCGTGCGGCCAGCTCCTTGACCGTGGAGACGTCCAGATTGCGGTAGTGGAAGTAGGCTTCCAGCTGCGGCATGTGGCGATAAAGGAAGCGGCGATCCTGACAGATGCTGTTGCCGCAGATCGGTGACTTGCCCTTGGGTACCCACTGTTCGAGGAAGGTCAGGGTCTGGGCCTCGGCTTCGGCCATGCTGATACGACTCTCGCGCACACGTTGGGTCAGGCCGCTCTGGCCGTGCTGGCGGGTGTTCCATTCGTCCATGCCGGCGAGGATTTCATCACTCTGATGGATCGCGATGGTCGGGCCTTCAGCGAGTACATTCAGCTCGCTGTCAGTAACGATTGTGGCCATCTCGATGATGACGTCCGTATCCGGATTGAGGCCGGTCATTTCCAGATCGATCCAGATCAGGTTCAAGGCATTCTGCATAGTCGGTCTCCAAGGCGAGGCGCGCATTCTAGCTTAGAGCCTGCTGTTACGGGCTGCGTGCTAAACTCGCGCGGTTTTTCACAAGCGGACCCACCATGGCAAAGCGCCAACTCACTCGCCGGCAAAGCTGGCGCATCGAGAAAATCCAGGAAGAGCGCGCATCCCGCGCAGCCAAACGGGAGTCCCGCGCGCTCGATGAGCTCGAAGGCGGCGACCTGGGCCCAGAGCAGACCGGTCTGGTGATCGCTCACTTTGGCGTCCAGGTGGAAGTCGAGGCACTGGAAGGCGAACAGGCCGGCCAGATCATGCGTTGCCACCTGCGCGCCAACCTGCCAACCCTGGTCACCGGGGACCGCGTAGTCTGGCGCTCCGGCAATCAAGGCATCGGCGTGATCGTTGCCCAGCTGCCGCGCAGCTCGGAGCTATGCCGTCCGGATATGCGCGGCTTGCTCAAGCCAGTGGCAGCCAACGTCGACCAGATTGTCATCGTCTTCGCACCTCTACCTCATCCCCACGCCAACCTGATCGACCGCTACCTGATCGCCGCCGAACACGCGGGCATCCACCCGTTGCTGCTACTGAACAAGGCTGACCTGGTGGATGAACAGAACAGCGCCATGCTCGACGATCTGCTCGGCGTCTACCGCCAGCTAGGCTACCCGCTGCTGGAGGTTTCGGCGCGCGAAGGCGGCGGCATGGAGGACCTGATGTCGCGGCTCGATGGCCATATCAGCGTGTTCGTCGGCCAGTCCGGCGTGGGCAAATCGTCCCTGGTGAACAGCCTGCTTCCAGGTGTGGATACCCGAGTAGGTCCCCTTTCCGAACTCACCGGCAAGGGCACCCACACCACCACCACCGCGCGACTGTTTCACTTCCCTGGTGGCGGTGAGTTGATCGACTCCCCCGGCATCCGCGAATTTGGTCTGGGCCACGTCAGCCGTGGCGACGTCGATGCCGGCTTCATCGAGTTCAACGATCTGCTCGGGACCTGCCGCTTCCGTGACTGCAAGCATGACCGCGAGCCCGGCTGCGCCCTGCTCAAGGCCCTGGAAGAAGGACGCATCCATCCACAACGCATGGCCAGCTACCGGCATATCCTTGCCAGCCTGCCCGAGGACGAATACTGATCCTGCAAGTTCGGTCGTGTTGAGCGACGTCGATCCCGCAATACCTCCCGAAAACAAAGAGGCCACGCAATGCGTGGCCTCTTTCGTATGCCGCAGGATCACTGCCCCTTGGGCTCGTCCATCCTCAGCACACCGTCTTCGAAGATGTTCAGTTTCTCTCTTAGCTCGCGCGGCTGCGTGGGCTCCACCGGGTCAGTTGCCGGCGGTTGAGGCATCGCCCCGTCACTGACTGGGGGCTCGGCTTGCTGAGGCTGCTGATTGGCAGGATTGTCACCTTCCCCCTGCTCACCCTCGATGGCTCGCTGGGCCCTCTTGGTCAGGACGATGATATCGATGCGGCGGTTGACCGGATTGAAAGGGTCCTTGCGATCGAACAAAGCGGACGACGCATACCCCACCACCCGCGCCACCTGCCCTTCCGGGTAACCACCGGCAATCAGGGTCCGACGTGCAGCGTTGGCACGACCGGCGGACAGCTCCCAATTGCCGAAATCGCCATCGCCGGCATAGGGCTTGGCGTCGGTATGGCCGCTGATGCTGATCTTGTTGGGGACCGCCTTGATGGTCTCTGCAAGGATCAGCAGGATGTCTTCGAAATAGGGCTGCAGGCGGGCACTGCCAAGGTCGAACATAGGACGATTGGCAGCATCCATGATCTGGATACGCAGGCCGTCCTGGGTGATCTCGAAAAGTATCTGGTCTTTGAACTTGCGCAGCTCGGGGTTCTCTTCGACCTTGTTCTGCAGCTCCTGCAGCAACAGCTCCAGGCGCTCGCGTTCGATCTGCTCGGCCAGGGTTTCGACCTGGCTGGCGTCAACGGGCGCGGTATCGCTGGTGTCGGTTGGCACCTCCTGGGCATCAGGGGCGTCCTTCAGTTCCGGATTGAGAGTGCGATCAGGCGCTGGCGTCGGCGTACCCCCCAAGTCGATGACGTAGGGGCTGGCACTCTCGGTGAAGCCGATGGGGTCCTTGAAGTAGCCGGAGATGGCTTTCTTCTGCTCAGGCGTAGCCGAGGACATCAGCCAGAGCACCAGGAAGAACGCCATCATCGCGGTGGCGAAGTCGGCGAAGGCGATCTTCCAGGCACCGCCGTGGTGACCGGCGGCGTAGCGCTTGACGCGCTTGACGATGATCGGCTGGTTGTTCTCCATGACTCAGCCTTCAGCTGCCGCGCACGGCTTGTTCCAGCTCGCTGAAGCTCGGGCGATGCGCCGGGAACAGCGTCTTGCGGCCGAATTCCACTGCCAGCGACGGCGGCATGCCGGAAGCTGAAGCCACCAGGCAGGCCTTGATAGCCTCGAACACGTTCAGCTCTTCGCGGGCATCGTGCTCCAAGGACACCGCCAGCGGGCCAAAGAAACCGTAGGCCGCGAGGATACCGAGGAAGGTACCCACCAGCGCCGCCCCCACGTGCTGGCCGAGGGCGGCCTGCTCGGCTTCGCCCAGCATGGCCATCGTGACCACGATACCCAATACAGCAGCGACGATACCGAAGCCCGGCAGGCCATCGGCGATCCGGTTGACGGCGTGGGAAGGGTGTTCCAACTCTTCCTTCAGACTGGCCAGCTCCATGTCGAACAGGCCTTCCAGCTCATGGGGAGCCATGTTGCCGGAGGACATGATGCGCAGGTAATCGCAGATGTAGGCAGTCATCCGCTCATCCTTGAGGATGCCCGGGTACTTGCTGAAGATGGGACTGGCGGCGGCGTCCTCGATATCGGCCTCGATGGCCATCATCCCTTCGCGACGGCTCTTGTTGAGGATTTCATAGAGCAAGCGCAGCACTTCCAGGTAGAAGCCGTGTGTGAATCGGGTGCCGAACATCTTCAGCGACTTCTTGAACACGATCATCGTCGTGCTGCCGGGGTTGGCTTGAAGGAACGCCCCGAGCGCGGCGCCACCGATGATCAACACCTCGAAAGGCTGGATCAACGCGGCGATCTTGCCGTGAGACAGGATGTACCCACCGAGCACGCTGGCGAATACGACGATGATGCCGATGATTTTTGCCATAGGAAGGAAGCTTGAAGAGTCAGTAGAAAGGGTTATGAAAAGAGCCCCTTCTAATTATCGGAAGATATGCGCCAGACTATAGCCTGTTCAGGCGAAAAGCCAGATTGGCGGCCCTCTATGTCAACCGCAAAGTCCTTGCCACGCAGCCTCGACGGCTGGATCAAGCACCTCGATGGAGTGCGCCTGCCCGTCCCCGCCGCCGCCCATGAAAAAGTCCGCCGTGCCCTCGGCGACAGCCGCCGCTCCCTGCGCGATATCGCCGACCTGACTCAGGAGAGTCCCGCCCTTGCCCTCAGCCTTCTGCGCGAGGCCAACGCCGCCGGCAGCATGCTGAGCAGCCCGGCGGAGAGCCTGGAAGTCGCCCTCAGCCGTCTGGGCCTGAAGCGCGCGGAAGTGTTGCTCAACCGCTTACCGGCCATCCCCGAGGAAGAAATTCCCCACGCGCTGCGCCAATTGCAGTTGATCAGCCAGCACGCCGCCCAGCAGGCCAACGGTCTGTTCGCCGCCCGGCTGGCGCGCCTCTGGCAGGAGATCCACTGGTGCAGTCTTTTATTCCTCTCCCCCCTCTGGCCGCTGCTGGCCACTCATCCGGAGCTCTTCGCCACCTGGGAACAGCGCGTACTGGGCGAAGGCGAGCCGGCCACCAGGGTCGAGCGCGAGCTGCTTGGCGTGCCGCTGCTGCGACTCTGCCAGGCCCTGGCCGAACACTGGAAGTTGCCCGGCTGGATTGTCGAGGGCTACCGCCTGCTGAATGACGATCGTCGCCTGCTGGTGAAGGCCTTACATATCGCCCGCGACAATGAACACCCCCTGCACCAGCAGCAACAACTGGACGCCAATCCCGCCCTGGGTCGCTGGCTGACCCAACCGGGCAACACCGTCCTGTTGGCCAACGGCCTGGCGATTTCTGCCCATGCCGGCTGGTCCGGCGGCCACAGCCTTCGCTGGCAGCGCCTCACCGGGCTGTTCATGAAGATGCCGCTCGACGAACTGCAGCAGCATGTCCACCAACAGGCCGCGCAGAGCGGGCGCCTGCATGCCCGCGGCGACCTCTGGCACCCCGCCGAATCCCTGCTCTGGCCCTGGAACCAACATCGCCTGCACCGTGAACCCGTCACGGCACCAGCACCTACTGCGGACGCCCTGGACGACTGGCGCCGCCACTGCGGTGAGCTGATTCGCGAACCCAGCCCTTTCACCAACGTGGTGCAACTTTCCGCCTGCGCCCGAGATGCCCTGGAAAGCGGAGGCATGCGTCGGATCCTCGTACTACTGGCCGACCGCAATCACAGCCGTCTACTGTCCCAGCAACAGGCCGGACTGCCAAAGGAGGCCAACGGCCTGCAACTGGACCCCAACCAGAGCCAGGTGCTGCGACGCCTGCTCACCCAACCCGGACAGTTGCGCCTGGGCCCCGACAACATGGCGCAGTTTTCTGCCCTGCTGCCCGGCCAGCTCAAGAGTCTGTTCCCTGGACATCACCTGTTGCTGCGTTCCATCGCGGTAAACGGTCGGGTTGCCATGCTGGTGGTGGCGGATCAGGACGGGGCGCCTTTCGCAGAACTCAGCCTGCGTGCCTTCGCCAAGACGGCCCAGTGCATCGAGCGCGCCCTCGCCACCTTCGCCAGACGCGGCCGCTAGGCTTTCCTATACAATCCGCCACTTTGTCCATTCATGGAGGCTTTCATGTCTGCCTTCTCCAACCTGCCACTGGTAATCGAGCCGGCCGAACTGGCGCCCCTGCTTGGCGCCAGCGGGCTGATCCTGGTCGACCTCACCAGTGCTGCCCGCTACGCCGCGGGCCACATCCCTGGCGCACGCTTCGTCGATCCGAAGCGCACCCAGCTCGGCCAACCGCCGGCACCTGGTTTGCTGCCGGCCAAGGCCGATCTCGAGACGCTGTTCGGCGAACTCGGCCACCGCGCCGATGCCACCTATGTGGTCTATGACGACGAAGGCGGTGGCTGGGCCGGACGTTTCATCTGGCTGCTGGATGTGATCGGCCACCACCATTACCACTACCTGAACGGTGGCCTGCACGCCTGGCTGGCCGAAGGCCGGGAAACCACTGAAGCCACACCCACGCCGGTGGGTGGTCCGCTCGCCCTGACCCTGCACGAAGCGCCCACCGCCACCCGCGAATACCTGCAGGGTCGCCTGGGCGCCGACGATCTGGCCATCTGGGACGCCCGCGGCCCCGGCGAGTACAACGGCACCAAGGTGCTAGCCGCCAAGGGCGGGCATATCCCCGGCGCGGTCAACTTCGAATGGACCGCAGGCATGGACCCCGACCGCGCCCTGCGCATCCGTACCGACATGGCCGAAATCCTCCAGTCCCTGGGCATTACGCCGGACAAGGAAATCGTCACCCACTGCCAGACGCACCACCGCTCGGGCTTCACCTACCTGGTCGCCAAGGCCCTCGGTTATCCGCGGGTCAAGGGCTATGCCGGGTCCTGGTCCGAGTGGGGCAATCATCCGGATACCCCCGTAGAGCTCTGACGCCCTACCCGCCAAGGAACCCCAATGAAAGAACGCCTATTCATCATCAGCCAGTACCTGCTGCCGCATCACCTGCTATCGCGCCTGGCCGGCTGCATCGCCGAGTGCCGCGTGCACTGGTTCAAGAATGCTTTCACCACCTGGTTCGCCAAGCGCTATCAGGTGAACATGAGCGAAGCGCTGGTCGAAGACCTCACCGCCTACGAGCACTTCAACGCGTTCTTCACCCGCGCCTTGAAGCCCGGCGCCCGACCATTGGACGAAACCCCCGGGGCCATCCTCTGTCCGGCCGACGGCGCCATCAGCCAGATGGGTCCGATCGAGCACGGTCGCTGCTTCCAGGCAAAAGGCCACAGCTTCAGTGTACTGGAGCTGCTGGGTGGCGACGCCGAGCGCGCCGCGTGCTTCATGGGCGGCGAGTTCGCCACCGTCTACCTTTCGCCCAAGGACTATCACCGTGTGCACGCCCCCCTCGGCGGCACACTGCGGGAGATGGTCTACGTACCGGGCCGGCTGTTCTCGGTAAACCAGAGCACCGCCGAAAACGTGCCTGAACTCTTCGCCCGCAACGAGCGCGTGGTGTGCATCTTCGACACCGAGCGCGGTCCGATGGCCGTGGTACTGGTGGGCGCGATGATCGTCGCCTCGATCGAAACCACCTGGGCCGGCCTGGTGACGCCGCCGAAGCGCGAATTGAAGAGCTTCAGCTATGACGAAGCGGCGCGCGCACCCATCAAGCTGGAGAAGGGCGACGAACTCGGTCGCTTCAAACTGGGCTCCACCGCCATTGTCCTGTTCGGCCCGGACCAGGTTCGCTGGTCCGAAAGCGCCTGGCCGGGCAGCCAGGTACGCATGGGCCAGTTGCTGGCCCTGCCCAAGGACGCCTGATCGAAGCGAATCCTGGCCGGACCGTCCGGTTCGGCCAGACGCCTATCAGCGAAGCACTGCGTACGGCCAAACGGCCAACCCGTCCACAGGCTGACCCTTTGGATAGGCTGCCAGCGTACAAGGATGCTGATAGAGTGCTGAGATCCAACCCAATACACCCCACACGAGAAATCGGAGAAACCGATCCGGATGGACCACCAGAGCCCTCACCTGCTGTTGCGTGCACCCGCACCTAGCAAACAGAGCCTGTCCTTCTGCGGTGCCACCCCTCGTGAGCTGAAACGCTGGATCTCCCACCTGCCCAAGGCCAACCTCGGCGAAACCGCTCGCCAGCTCTATCAGGCTCTGGTGGAACTCAACCAGTTGATCACCCCAACCGAGAACCGCCTGCAACTTCTCGAGTTGATGCGTCCGGAAGTGCATTTCGTCTGCCAGCACCTGGAACGGCACTTCATCGGCCAGTCCATCGTCCTGGACGAGCGCCCGCGCAAGGTTGCCAACCTCTGCCAGGCCCTGCAGAACCACCTGGCCATCGGCTACAAACTGATCATCGTTCAGGAGTCTCCGCGCCCCAGCCGTGACCGCGAGCGCGCACAACTCCTCGCCATTGCCCTGCAACGGGCAACCCACAGCCTGAACGGCCCACTGATCCGCTCCAGCCAGCTCTACTGCCCGGTTCCCGAAGGCCTCTGGCTGGAACTGCACCAGCTCTATCAGTTGGCTCAGAGCCGCCAACTCCATCGAGTCGCCGTGCGCGACCCGCTTGCCCGTCACACGCAAGGGCTCAGCGTTGAGCAGACCTACCTGGTGGCACTGCTGCTGGGTTGCGCCCGCTGCAACCAGATGCGCCAGAACGGCATCGCCCGCCTGGCGGAAATCCTCGAACCCTGGAGCACGCTGGTCAAGCTACAGTCGGCCGAGCTGCCCTCCAGCCTCTTCGCCGTGGCACCACAACTGGACGGACCACCGCGCTACAAGTCGCTGTTCCAGGAGGTCGACCCACGCACGCTGCTGGGCCTCGATCCGCTGCCATTGGTGGATGCCATCAAGGAATACCTGATTCTGCCGGCTGAACAGCGCAACCAGGCGCGCCTGCCGCTGCCTGAGGGTCTGACCCTCGATCTGCTGCAGCACCTGAGTTCAGCCTGGGGCGATATTTCCGAGCGCACCTTCCAGCGCAACCCCGGCCAGGGCGGCCTGACCCTGTGCATCGGCATGAGCGCGCTGCACTTCTTCCTGGCAGGCAGTCGCCCTTTCAGCGAAGTGCTCAAGCTGCCCGAGGATGTCGGCCAGGCGGTGTTCGACACGCTCGGCAAGCAACCTGCAAAAGACATCTGGGCCAACGCCTTCGACGCGCAACCCACCCAGGGCTGGCAGCCGGGCATGCCGATGGAAGAAATCGAATACACCAGACCCGTTTCCGAGAGCAGCCCGCCTCCGCCCCAGGCCAGCACGGCGCCGGAAAGCTATCCGACCTTCAACGTCGCGGTGGTCAATCACAGCCCAGGAGGCTACTGCCTGAGCTGGCCCAAGGAAGTCCCCAGCCAGCTACAGGCCGGCGAACTGCTCGGCGTTCAGGACGCACCCGACCAGGGCTGGAGCATCGCCGTAGTGCGCTGGATCCGGCAGGTAAGAGGCGGCGGCACCCAGATGGGCATCGAACTGGTGGCCCCCCAGGCCCAGTCCTGCGGCGTGCTGCTGATGCGCAAAGGCGAACAGAACAGCCATTACCTGCGCGCCCTGCTGCTGCCGGCCATTGGCGCGATTTCCCGTCCAGCCACCCTGATCACCCCGCGCCTTCCCTTCCAGGAAGGCAACAAGGTGCAGATCAACCTGCATGGCGATGAACACCGCGCAGTGCTCACCCGACGCCTGACCAGTACCGGCAGTTTCAACCAGTTCGAGTACCGGACTTTCGAACAACCGACACCGCAGCAGGGGAAACCTGTCTTAGGTCCAGGCAGCGTGTCGCAAGGCAGCGAGGAAGATTTTGACTCGCTATGGAAGTCGCTGTAGATTCCCGACTCACCACCATTCGTCGCCTATTCGCGCTCGTTCGGCGCTAAGCACAGGCCATGGCCATCGAAAAGAAAACGATCCGCCTGCTGATCCTGGAAGACTCGCAGAACGAAGCCGAGCGCCTGGTCAGCCTGTTTCGCAACTCAGGCCGCGCGACTCGCGTCCATCGCATCATTTCCGCTGACGACCTCAATGAGGTCCTGCAACAAAGCTGGGACCTCCTGATCGCCGCGCCCGAAAGCGAGCACCTGAGCCCGGGCGAGGCCCTCAACAGCATCCGGCGCCAGTCCAAGGACATTCCGTTCATCCAACTGGTGCAAGACAACGACTCCGACCTCATCACCGAGGCTCTGGCGCTAGGCGCCCAGGACGCCCTGCCCCAGGGCGAAGACGAGCGCTTGGTACTGGTTGCCAACCGCGAGCTGGCCAACCTCGAGCAACGCCGCGCTCGCCGCGCCGCCGAAGTCAGCCTGCGGGAAGCTGAGAAGCGCTGCCAGCTGTTGCTGGACAGCTCGGTTGACGCCATCGCCTATGTCCACGACGGCATGCACATCTATGCCAACCGCGCCTATGTCGAGATGTTCGGTTACGACGATGGCGACGAACTCGAAGGCATGCCGATGATCGACCTGATAGCCGGCGTCGACCAGGCCGGTTTCAAGGACTTCCTGAAGAACTACCGCGACGGCGAAGGCAGTGGCGAACTCACCTGCAATGGCTGCAAAGTCGACGGCCAGAGCTTCCAGGCACGCATGAATTTCTCCCCTGCCACCTATGATGGGGAGCCCTGCATCCAGGTGGTCATCCGCACCGAGACCGACAGTGCCGAGCTGGAGGAAAAACTGCGCGAGATCAGCAGCCAGGACCTGGTCACTGGCCTGTTCAACCGCTCCCACTTCAACGAAATGCTCGACACAGCGGCCGAGCGCGCGGTCAAGACCAGCCAGCCTTCGAGCGTCGCGTACATCCGCGTCACCCGCTACTCCAGCCTGCTCGCCGAAGTCGGCATTGCCGGTGTCGACTTGCTGCTCACCGACCTCGCCAACTTGCTGCGTGCCCACTTCGCCGGCGATGCGCAACTCGCCCGTTACGGCGACGACGTATTCGGCGTCCTGCAACAGGGCATTGCCCCGGAACAGGCCGAGGAAAGCCTGCAGAACCTACTGAAGAAGATCGACGTCCACCTCTTCGACGTCAGCAGCCGCACCGTGCAGGTCAGCCTGTGCATCGGCGTTGCCGGCCTCAGCGAGACCACCCCCAGGGCCCAGGACGTGGTGGACCGCGCTCATCGTTGCGCCGACGAACTGGGCGACGAGAACGGCCTCAAACTGTACAACCCAGCCGATGAGCTGGCCGCTGCGGCCAACCGTGGCAGCCTGGTGGCGATGGTCCAGCAGGCCCTGGAGAACAACAGCTTCCGCCTGCTGTTTCAACCGATCATCAGCCTGCGCGGGGACAGCTTCGAGCACTACGAAGTGCTACTGCGCCTGCTCAGCCCTCAAGGCGAGGAAGTGCCTCCCGCTGATTTCCTCGACGCCGCCAAGGACGCAGGCCTGGCGGAGAAGATCGACCGCTGGGTGATCCTCAACTCCATCAAGCTGCTCGCCGAACACCGCACCAAGGGACACAACACCCGACTCTTCGTCCACCTGTCCGGCGCCAGCCTACAGGACCAGACGCTGCTGCCGTGGCTCAGCGTGGCGCTAAAGGCGGCACGCCTACCGTCCGACGCACTGATCTTCCAGTTCAGCGAGCCAGACGCCATCGCCTATCTGAAGCAAGCCAAGGCACTGACCCAAGGCCTGGCCGAACTGCACTGCCAGGTCGCCCTGAGCCAGTTCGGCTGCGCGTTGAACCCGTTCAATACCCTCAAGCACCTCTCCATCGACTTCGTGAAGGTGGATGGCTCCTTTACCCAGGACCTCAGCCGTGCGGAGAACCAGGAGGCCCTCAAGACCCAACTGGCGAGCCTGCACGCCCAGGCCAAGATGACCATCGTGCCCTTCGTCGAGACGGCCAGCGTCCTGGCCACCCTCTGGCAGGCTGGCGTGAACTACATCCAGGGTTATTACCTGCAAGGCCCCAGCCAGGCGATGGACTACGACTTCTCCTCCGGAGACGAGTAGCGCATTCATTCGCCCGCCAGGCCAAGGCCAGCCACTACCTTGAAGCCCATGAAAAAGCCGCCCGAAGGCGGCTTTTTCATTTCCGGCGCGACATTCAGTCCCTGCCGTCACGGTCGCGGAAACCCAGCAGGTAGAGAATGCCATCCAGGCCCAGCGTGGAAATGGCTTGTTTGGCCGACTGCTTGACCAGCGGCTTGGCGCGGAAGGCAACGCCCAGCCCAGCCAGACCGAGCATCGGCAAGTCATTCGCACCATCGCCGACAGCAATGGTCTGCTCCAGGCGCAAGCCCTCTTTCTCCGCCAGTTCGCGCAGCAGATCGGCCTTGCGCTGGGCGTCGACGATGGGCTCGATAGCCACACCGGTCAGCTTGCCATCGACAATCTGCAGCTCGTTGGCGAACACATAGTCGATGCCCAACTTGGCCTGCAGTTGTTTGGCAAAATAGCTGAAGCCACCAGAGAGGATGGCGGTCTTGTAACCCAGGCGCTTGAGCTCAGCGAACAGGGTTTCCGCCCCTTCGGTGAGTCGCAGAGAGGCGCCGATCTCTTCCAGCACGTCCTCGGACAACCCCTTGAGCAGCCCCAGACGCTCCTTGAAGCTGGCACGGAAGTCCAGCTCGCCGCGCATCGCACGCTCGGTGATCTCGGCAACCTGGTCGCCCACACCGGCAGCTTTGGCCAGTTCGTCGATCACTTCGGCCTCGATCAGCGTCGAGTCCATGTCGAACACCGCCAGGCGACGGTTGCGACGGAACAGCGAATCACGCTGGAAGGCAATGTCGACATTCAATTCCTGAGCCACGCTGAGGAACTCGGCACGCAGGGCCACCGGATCCGCCGGCTCGCCGCGCACGGAAAACTCGATGCAGCCCTTACTTTGATCGGCGGGCGTATCCAGATGCATGCGGCCCGACAGACGGTCAATGTGGTCGATATTGAGGCCGTACTTGGCAGTTATGGAGCTCACCCGCTGCAACTGCTCGGCGGTCACCTTGCGGGTCAGCAGGGTGACGATGTAGCGGCTCTTGCCCTGGCCGTCCACCCAGTGCTGGTAGTCCGCCTCGGGCACCGGGGTAAAGCGCACCTGCTGATCCAGCTTGTAGGCAGTGAACAGCACGTCCTTGAGCACGGCCGAGGCTTCGGCGTTATCCGGAATTTCCACCAGGATGCCGAACGACAACGTGTCGTGAATCACCGCCTGGCCGATATCCAGGATGTTCACACCGCCCTGGGCCAGCGCACCGGTAATAGCCGCCGTCAGACCGGGACGATCCTCGCCCGTGATGTTGATCAGGACAATCTCGCGCAAGGCGCACCTCACTCAACGCATGAAAAGGCGCACATTCTACCCACTTTCACAGCCCCCGCAGCATGCCCGGCGCTTTGCCCTGCAAGGGGCGCTCGCTATACTGCGCCACAATTTCGTCCGAGAAGAGCCGCGCTCTGTGAACCGGCCCACGCCTGTCAAACCCGACAATTTCTTCCTGCTGATCTTCCACGCCCTGCGCCAGCGGCGCGTGCCGATTGCCTTGCGCATTGCCAGCCACAGCCTGTTGCTGGTAGCCCTGGCCCTGGTGATCTACGCCTGGGTCATGGGCATGCAATTCAAGCAGGCCATGCAACAGCAGGCTGATGCCCTGGGCCAGAGCCTGACCGCACAGACCGCGGCCTCGGCCACCGAGCTGCTGGTGTCCAACGACATCCTCAGTCTCAATGTGCTGCTAAACAACCTGGTGAAGAACCCGCTGGTGGCCCACGCGGCGATCTACAGCGTGGACAACCGCATCCTTGCCGAAGCCGGTTCGCGGCCCAAGCAGGGCCTGCTGGGTGAGACCGAGGGCCTGTACTCCACCCCAATCACCTTCCAGGAAGTGATCGCCGGCCATCTGCGCCTGAGCCTGGACATGGAGCAATTCCAACAGCCGATGACTATCAGCCTGCAGAGCATGGGGCTGCTCAGTCTGATCCTGCTGGCTCTGACCCTGTCGCTGAGCCTGCGTCTTGGCCGGCACATCTCAACGCCCCTGCTGCAACTGCGCGTCTGGCTGCGCGACCCGGATGACCCTGCCCCAGGCGCCGGTCGCCAGGACGAGATCGGCGACCTGGCTCGCCAACTTCAGGCTCGCCTCGTGCCGGAGAAGCCCGAACCCATCCCGGAGGAAGACTACGCCGAGGTCGACGAGGACTACCTGGAAGATGAGCGGGACGACCAGAACGACCAGGAGCACTTCGAGATCCGCGACCTGCGCGATGACAGCTTCGACGGCGAGGACGAATCCCCGAGCGAGCTGTTCACCCCGGACGAGGAGGACCCTTTCGCCGACCTGCGCGAGGAAATGGCCGAGCCCGCCCCTGCACCCGCGCCGGTTGCCCCGGATGAACGGCATAACAGTGCCGTCCTGGCCATTCAGCTGGGCGCCCAGGACCAGCTGCGTCGCCTGCCACGCGCGCGCCTGATGGATCTGCTGCAACGCTATCGCGACTGCCTCGACCAGGCCTCCCGCCTATACCACGGCCAGTTGCTGACCCTGAATGACGGCAGCAGCCTGATGCTCTTCCACAGTCAGGACGGCGGCGAGGATTACCTGACCCACGCGCTGTGCTGCGGCGAGCTGCTGCGGGCCCTGGGACATGCCCTGCAGATTGAAGTTGCCGACAGCGGCATCACCCTGCAACTGCAACTGGGCCTGACTCTGGGTGACGATCTGTCCGGTCTCGGCCAGGGCGATCTGCTGCTCAACGACACCACCCAAAGCGCGCTGGCGCTGAGCCAGCACAGCCGCAACTTGCTGCTGGTGGAACGCGCCGTCGCCGAGGACGATCTTGTCCGCCAGCGTGCCCGCATCCGTTCCATCACCAGTCCGGAAGGTGCCTGCTGCGTGGAGCGTCTGCTGGAGCCCTATCCTTCGCTGCTGGAGCGCCAATTGGCGCGTATGCACGAAGCCCGGGCACACTGAACACCCGAACGACGAGAAAGCCCGCGAATGCGGGCTTTTTTGTTTCCGTTCGAATCGTAGTGCCTGACGATTGCGTTCCCTCAAAGGGCATTTACCAGGGCGGCTGGGACTGCTGCGCCTGGGCAACACGGCGCCCAATGTATCGATTCCAGACTGGACGCCTTGCTGGGGGGGCGCTGCACGTGCCGCCACGATCCGGCGCCGCATATCCGCTGCCAGAGTTGGCCGGCAGCGGAGAGCCTCGACGAGCAGGCAAAAAGAAGCCCGCATGTTGCGGGCTTCTTTCAACATCCGGCGATTAGAAGCGGAAGACCTCCACGTCGGTGCGCACTGGCGCCGCCATGGGGATCTTCGGCGGCTGGGCCTCTTTGGCCTTTGCCGGGGCCGCGGGAGCAGCCGGTTTGCGCGGGGCCTCAACGGCGACCGGCTGACCTTCCAGTGGCTTGACCGCAGCGGCCAATTGCTCGGCCAGTTTCTGCAGCAGTTGGCTCTGGGCCCGAACCTGATCGGCTGCGGTACCGACATGCGGCTCTTCCAGGCGCACCAGGCGGCTGTCACGCAGCTGACCGGCGCGGTCCAGCAGGCGCCATTGCGCCTCCAGCACAGCCGGGCGCTGGGGGCCAGAATCCAGGCGACTGATGGTCAGCAATACCTGAACTTCGGGCGTAAAGCCGGGATTGCCGGGAGCCAGCACCAGGCGCTGGCTGTCCAGGCGCCAGGACAACTGACGCAGCAGCACCTGATCGATGTCCGCGGCCAGGCTGCCGGCCCAGCGGCCGTCCGGGGCTGCAGTCAGGCTGCCATCGGTCTGGCGCTGCAGGAGGGTTTCGCGCTGAAGGTAGTCAGCCACGGTCACCGGACCGAGCAGTACCTGCATCCCAGCCTTTTTTGACGGCACCTCCGGGGTGCCTGCATCGAGTTGGAACATTGGAATCGGGGGGCTATGCACACAGCCGGCGAGGCCCAGGAGGCCCACCAGCATCACAGCCAGGGGAAAACGCACGGTCATCAATCTCACCCACGGCCGCCTTTTGGGCAGCCTGCAGTCGAATTCATTCGTCCTCACCACCATCAGGGAATGGCGAGGGGACATATCATCCGTCAATGTGACGCAGGACTCCAGAGCCCCACGTCAATTCGCCGCCTCCTCCGTCAGGCCAGCGGCTCCACCTGCAGCGCATCGACCCGCTGGAAGCCGCGCGGCAGCTTGTTGCCACGGCGGCCGCGCTCACCCTTGTAGTGCTCCAGATCGTCGGCCTTGAGTGACAAGGTGCGCTTGCCAGCCTGCAAAACCAGGGTTGCACCAGCCGGCAGCACCGCCAGATCGGTGAGGTACTCCTCACGGCTGGCCACGCGATCGCCGGGGATGCCGATGATCTTGTTGCCCTTTCCCTTGGCCAGCTGCGGCAGATCGGCAACCTTGAACAGCAGCAGGCGACCTTCGGTGGTCACCGCCGCCAGCCAGTCTTCTTCGACACTCTGCACAGGCCGCGGCGGCACCACCTTGGCACCGTTCGGCAGGCTGAGCAGGGTCTTGCCAGCCTTGTTCTTGGCCTGCAGGTCCGCACCCTTGACCACGAAGCCGTAGCCAGCGTCCGAAGCGATGACATACGTGGCGTCGTCCTCAGGCAGCAACACGCACTCGAAACTGGCCCCCGGCGGTGGCGTCAGCCGACCGGTGAGCGGCTCGCCCTGGCCACGGGCCGAAGGCAACGAGTGGGCCGCCAGCGAGTAGCTGCGCCCCGTGGAATCGATGAACACCGCGTACTGGTTCGAACGACCCGGCGAGGCGGCCTTGAAACCATCCCCGGCCTTGTAGGACAGCCCGGTGGCGTCGATATCGTGCCCCTTGGCGCAGCGTACCCAGCCCTTCTCGGACAGCACCACGGTCACCGGCTCGGTAGGCATCAGCTCGGTTTCCGACAGGGCGCGCGCTTCGGCGCGAGCGACAATGGGCGAACGACGATCGTCACCGTAGGTCTCGGCGTCCTTGATCAGTTCGTCACGAACCAGCTTCTTAAGCTTGGCGTCGCTGCCCAGCAGGGCCAGCAGGCGCTTCTGTTCCTTCAGCAACTCGTCCTGCTCGCCGCGAATCTTCATCTCTTCCAGTCGCGCCAGCTGACGCAGACGGGTGTCGAGGATGTAGTCAGCCTGGATCTCGGTGAGGCTGAAGCGCTCCATCAAGACCGGTTTGGGCTGGTCCTCGGTACGGATGATGTGAATCACTTCATCCAGGTTGAGGAAGGCGATCAGCAAGCCGTCCAACAGGTGCAGGCGCTTTTCCACCTTGTCCAGTCGGAACTGCAAGCGCCGGCGCACGGTGCCGATGCGGTAGGTCAGCCATTCACTGAGCAGGGTGCGCAGGTCCTTGACCTGGGGCTTGCCGTCCAGACCGATGACGTTGGCATTGACCCGGTAGCTGGACTCCAGGTCGGTGGTGGCGAACAGGTGCTGCATCAGCTCGTCCGCGTCCACGCGATTGGAGCGCGGGATGATGACGATGCGGGTAGGGTTCTCGTGATCCGACTCGTCACGCAGGTCGGCCACCATGGGCAGCTTCTTGGCTTGCATCTGGCCAGCAATCTGCTCCAGCACCTTGGACCCGGAGACCTGGTGCGGCAGCGCGGTGACCACGATGTCGCCGTCTTCCACTCGGTATACGGCGCGCATGCGCACCGAACCACGACCGGTTTCGTAGATCTTCAGCAGTTCGGCACGTGGCGTGATCACTTCGGCTTCGGTGGGAAAATCAGGACCGAGAATATGTTCGCAGAGCTGCTCCACCGTAGCGTTCGGCTCATCCAGCAGGCGTACGCAGGCGGCGGCCACTTCCCGCAAGTTGTGCGGTGGCACATCGGTAGCCATGCCCACGGCGATGCCGGTGGTGCCATTGAGCAGCAGGTTCGGCAGGCGCGCCGGCAGGGTGGCGGGTTCGTTCAGGGTGCCGTCGAAGTTCGGCACCCAGTCCACGGTTCCCTGCCCGAGTTCGGACAGCAACACTTCCGAGTAACGCGACAGGCGCGCTTCGGTATAGCGCATGGCGGCAAAAGACTTGGGATCGTCCGGGGCACCCCAGTTCCCCTGGCCATCCACCAGCGTGTAGCGATAGCTGAACGGCTGGGCCATGAGCACCATGGCCTCGTAGCAGGCCGAATCGCCGTGGGGGTGGAACTTGCCGAGCACGTCGCCGACGGTACGCGCCGACTTCTTGTGCTTGGAGTCGGCGTCCAGGCCCAGCTCGCTCATGGCGTAGATGATGCGGCGCTGTACGGGCTTCAGACCGTCGCCAATATGGGGCAGGGCGCGGTCCATGATCACGTACATGGAGTAGTTGAGGTAGGCCTGTTCGGTGAAATCGGCCAGAGAGCGGCGCTCAACGCCTTCCAGGCTCAGATCGAGGGATTCGCTCATGCGTGCCTCACGGAGAAGTGACTTGGCGCAGCACCAGGGTGCCGTCGCGCTGGGTGAATTCGAGTTGTTTGAGGGCGCTCATGCCAAGCAGCACCTCATCGCCGTCCATGCCCGGCACTATGATCGCCGGCACCTGGGTCAGGCGGATGTCACCCAGGCGCAGTTCCTGCAACTGGGTGCGCTGGCCGGTGACACGGCCGTTGGCAGTACTCAAGGTGACCGACGCACCGGGCGCCAGGCCAAGGCGCTCGGCCAGCCGGGCGGGCACCGCCACCTGGGTAGCACCAGTGTCGAGCAGGAAGGTCACGTCCTGGCCATCGATGCGGCCATTCAGTAGATAGTGGCCCTGGCGACTGCTCGCCAGCCGCACTTCGACGTAGCCGTCGCCGCGCACCGACGCAGGCTCGCGATTGGGGTTGTGCTGACGCTCCTCCCAGATGCCGAAGAAACGCGCGGCCAGGATCAGACCGATGCCCCAGGCGAGCACCAGCATGACCCTTCCCGCACGTCTGCCCGGTGTCTGCGTGGTCATTTCGCGCTCCAGCCGCCCTTGGGCGCGGTGAAGCGCCAGACGATGGGACGACGTTCGCCATCGGCGCGGATCTTGCCGCCATTATCGAGGCCGACCCAGGCGCCTTCGGCATCTATCCACAGGCCTTCGGACACACCGAAGGGCACACCGTAGCGGCGGGTGTCGGCCAGGGCCTCCTCGGCGAAGGACCAGCAGCGCTCCACCTCACCATTGCTCAGCTTGCGCCGGCAGATCTGGTGCGCCAGACGCTCCAGGGTAAAGAGTTTCTCTTCATGGAAGGCCACGTCGGAAAAGTCGCGCGGCATCTGCTGTTCGCTGCCAATAGGTGCCGGCGGACGTTCGGTACCGGCTTCGCTGAAGATCACGCAGCCGCCGGTGCAGCGCCAGGTGGATTGTTGCTTGTGCAGGACCATCAGGCCACGACGCTCGCGCTCGGCGGCGAGCCAGAGCCGCTCGCCCTTGGGATCGACAGCGATCCCCTCCAGCAGGGCATTGAAGTGCAGCAGCATGCCGCTGGCACGGGCCTGGCGGACCAGGTTGTCCGGCAGCAGCAGCCAGTTGGGTTCTCCGGCCACGGGCACTTGCAGTACCGCCGCATGGGTCTCGCTCACCAGGTAGCGGTTACCGGCGGCATCGCAACTGATGCCTTCAAAATCCAGCTCGTTACCCCTCACCATGCTGACGGCCCAGGAACGCGCGCGCACGCCCCAGGGCAGGCTGCTCGGCGGTGCCGGCGGTGCATGGAAAATTTCGGCCTCAGCCTGGAGCACGCCGCCAATGGGCTTGAGCCGGTACAGCTGGTGGTCGACGCGGTCGGACACGGCCAGCAGCTCATTGCCACAGCGCGCCAGCCCGGAGAGGTTGCCCTGGGGCATGCCCTCCACCGGGTACTCGGCAGCCAGACGCAATTGTTCCGGGTCATCAGCGGCCCAGAGTGGTGCGCAGGACAGCAGGCCAAGGAGAATCAGGGCTCCCCTCACACCATGACCTCGGCCAGGTTGCCCTTGGATTCCAGCCAGGACTTGCGGTCACTGGCGCGCTTCTTCGCCAGTAGCATGTCCATGATTTCCACCGTGCCTTCGGTGTCTTCCAGGGTCAGCTGGACCAGGCGGCGGGTGTTCGGGTCCATGGTGGTCTCGCGCAGCTGCGGCGGGTTCATCTCGCCCAGGCCCTTGAATCGAGTGACCTGAGGTTTGCCACGCTTCTTCTCGGCCACCAGGCGGTCGAGGATGCCGTCACGTTCAGCTTCGTCCAGGGCGTAGTAGATCTCCTTGCCCAGGTCGATGCGGTAAAGGGGCGGCATGGCCACGTAGACATGCCCGGCCTCGACCAGTGGGCGGAAGTGACGGACGAACAAGGCACACAGCAGGGTGGCGATGTGCAGACCATCGGAGTCGGCGTCGGCGAGGATGCAGACCTTGCCATAACGCAGCTGGCTCAGGTCCGCAGCACCGGGATCGACGCCGATGGCGACGGCGATGTCATGGACCTCCTGGGAGGCCAGCACTTCACCGCCGTCCACTTCCCAAGTGTTCAGGATCTTGCCGCGCAACGGCATGATCGCCTGGAACTCTTTGTCCCGCGCCTGCTTGGCCGACCCGCCGGCGGAGTCACCCTCCACCAGGAAAAGCTCGGAGCGCATCGGGTCCTGGCCAGCGCAATCCGCCAGCTTGCCTGGAAGGGCTGGGCCTTGGGTGATGCGCTTGCGTTCGACCTTCTTGCTCGCTTTCAGACGACGGCCGGCATTGCTGATGGCCAATTCGGCCAATTGCATGCCCAGCTCCGGGTGAGCATTGAGCCAGAGGCTGAAGGCATCCTTGACCACGCCAGAAACGAAAGCGGCCGCCTCGCGGGAAGACAGGCGCTCCTTGGTCTGGCCGGAGAACTGCGGTTCTTGCATCTTCATCGAGAGGACGAAGGCGATGCGCTCCCAGACGTCCTCCGGCGCCAGCTTGACCCCACGCGGCAACAGATTGCGGAACTCGCAAAACTCGCGCATGGCGTCCAGCAGGCCCTGACGCAGTCCGTTGACGTGGGTGCCGCCCTGGGCGGTCGGAATCAGGTTGACGTAGCTTTCCTGAACGCTATCGCCGCCCTCGGGTAGCCATAGCAGCGCCCAGTCCACTGCCTCCTTGTTTCCGGCCAGGCTGCCGCAGAACGGCTCGCTCGGCAGCCGTTCGAACTCGCTGACAGCATCCTCCAGGTAGGAACGCAGGCCATCTTCATAGTGCCATTCGATGCGCTCGCCACTGGTTTTGTCTTCGAAGGTGACCGACAACCCCGGGCAGAGCACTGCCTTGGCCTTGAGCACATGCTTGAGGCGGCTGACGGAGAACTTGTGAGAGTCGAAATACTTGGCATCCGGCCAGAAGTGCACGCTGGTGCCGGTGTTGCGTTTGCCGACGCTGCCCACGACCTCCAGCTCGCTGGCCTTGAAGCCATCGGCGAAGGTCATCATGTACTCGTTGCCCTCGCGCTTGACCCGCACCTCGACGCGCGTCGACAGGGCGTTCACGACCGAGATACCCACACCGTGGAGACCACCGGAGAACTGGTAGTTCTTGTTGGAGAATTTGCCACCGGCATGCAGCTTGGTGAGGATCAGCTCGACGCCAGGCACCCCTTCTTCGGGGTGGATATCCACCGGCATGCCGCGACCGTCGTCGATCACCTGCAGGGAATTGTCCTCGTGGAGGATCACCTGCACGCTCTTGGCGTGGCCGGCCAGGGCCTCGTCCACGCTGTTGTCGATAACTTCCTGGGCCAGGTGGTTGGGGCGAGTGGTGTCGGTGTACATGCCCGGGCGCTTGCGCACCGGGTCGAGGCCGGAGAGGACTTCGATGGCATCCGCGTTGTAAGTAGCCATGGATTCCCTTTCAGTCAGAGGTCGGAAAAGTCGATGTCACGCCACAACTGCGCGGGAAAGCCGGCAAAGGCCAACAAGGCGGGCAGATGGGCAGGGAAGTTCTGGAAACCGTGGTCGCCGCCAGCCTCGATGCGCAAGGCGCAGGCACGGTAGTAGCGCTCCGCCTGGCGGTAGTCGAGGGTTTCGTCGGCCGTCTGCAACCACACCTGGTAGCGGGCCGGATCCTGTGGTGGCGGCACTTCCAGTTCGGCCAGTGCCATCACGTGCTCCAGCGTCAGCTCCCAGATTTCGTCGCTGTAATAGTTCTTCTGTGGACCAAGCCGGCCTTCGAACAACCGATGCGGGGCTACCGCCGGGTTGATCAGCACGGCCTTCAGGCCGTGGCGCTCGGCCAAGTGGGTCGCATAGTAGCCGCCCAGGGAGCTGCCGACCAGCACCGGGCGCCCCAGCTCGGCAATGGCGGCCTCGAGCTGTCCAATGGCCTGGCGCGGATGGTGGCGCAGGGTAGGCACCTGCAGCTGCCCGGCCAGCCCGAGGCGCTGCATCAGCGCGCCGAGCTGGCGCGCCTTTAACGAAGATGGCGAGCTGTTGAATCCGTGGATGTAGAGAAGGCTGGGTTGCGAGCTGGACACGCGGCTTCCTGGCAGATCGAGGGAAAGTTGTACTTCTTGCCGTGCCACGGCGAGAAGGTCAATAACCCTTGACGCTGTAGTCCACTTCGAAGGTGATTCCGGTGACCCGCGAAACCCCGGTTTCAACGCTTCCGTTGCGCATCAGGCGCAACCAGCGATACCCCGGCGCCTCGTTGCCCACGCAGAAGTCCTCGCTGCCCGGCGCGAACTGCACGCAGGTGGACGGCGACGCCAGCAGGCGAACGCCATTGCGCAGTTGGTCGAACTCCTGGTGGATGTGGCCCCAGAGCAGCGCCCGCACCTGTGGATAACGATCCAGCACGGCGAACAGGCTCTCGGCGTTGCGCACGCCGATAGGGTCCATCCAGGCGCAACCGATAGGTACCGGATGATGGTGAAAACTGACCAGCACATGACGCCCGCCGGCACCTTCGAGGGCGCTTTCCAGCAGCTCCAGCTGCTCGGCGGGGAAATGTCCGGGCACGGCACCGGCGATGGTGGAATCCATCAGCACCAGGCGCCAGTGGGGGAAGTCGACGATGGGCTCCAGCGCCGAGGTTCCAACGCAAACCTCCTGCATCACCGGGACTTCGTCATGGTTGCCCGGGAACCAGCGGGCCGGCGCGGGGATGTTCGCAACCAGCTCGAGGAAAGCTTGGTAGGACTCTGCCGAACCGTCCTGGGACAGGTCGCCCGTGGCCAGCACCAGATCGATACTCGGCTGCTCCTGCAGCACCTGTTCAATCACCCGCTGCAAGCTGTCGCGGGTCTCCATGCCCAGCAGCTTGCCGTTCGCTTCAGCGAACAGGTGGCTGTCGGAGAGCTGCACCAGCAGCACCGACTCGTCAGCGGCAAGAGGGAGTGGATTGGGCAAGGCCTTCTCCTTGGGCGGAATGCTCAGATTATGGTTGCTGCGCGCGCAACGGGTAAACCCGCGAAGCGGGAATGGTTCACAGTTAGCGGTTGTGGATCGCAGTGGGCCGACACGTCGCCAGCCAAATTCGAAGCGAACCTAGAGGACGACCGGTTCCAGCTCGTGGCCACAAGCCAGGCAATGACTCAGCCATTCCCCGAGGAACAGGTTGAGTTGGCTCTTCTCGTCGGGCTGGTGCATATCGGCATTGGGATAGGCATACACGCTGCGGAAACGCCGTGCATGCTCGGCACCGACCACTTCCGCCATGCGCGCGTCATGGTAGACCCGCACCTCCAGTTGCGGCGACGGCAACCAGGGCAGGCTGTGCTCCTGACGCACTTGCAGCGTGGTGGTGTAGGGGCAGGCTTCGACCACTTCCAGGGCCAGTACCCCAAGCAGGCGCTCACCCTGGCTCAACGCGACGCGACGGGAACCGCGCACCTCACGCATCTGCGGGAGCAGACGCATCAGGCGCGCGTAGTTCGCCTCGCAGGCTGCTTGCAGCCCGACGAGATCGACCCGGTAGCGATCGCGCAACAGATTCACGTCCATAACCCCCTGACTTCAGTACGGTTCAGCGCCAGCCACTGCAGGGCCAGCATGCTTGCGGCGTTGTCCAGCCGCCCTTCGCGCATCAAGGCGAGGGCGTCCTCCAGCGGCAGCACGTGCACGCGAATATCTTCGCCCTCCTCCGCCAGCCCGTGTACCCCGCCTGCGCCGCTGCTTACGCATCGCCCGAGGAACAAATGCACACGCTCATTGGAGCCCCCTGGTGAAGGATAGTAGGTGGTGATCGGCCACAGCGAAGTCAACTGCAGATCGGCTTCTTCGATGGCTTCCCGACGGGCGACATCCTCCGGCTCTTCGTCCTTATCGATCAGCCCGGCCACCAGTTCCAGCAGCCAGGGGCTCTCGCTCTTGCCATAGGCGCCGACACGGAACTGTTCGATCAGCACAACCTCATCCCGCTGCGGATCATAGGGCAGCACGCAGACAGCATCATGACGGACGAAGAGCTCTCGATGGATGACCGGGCCCATGGCGCCGGAGAACAACCGATGACGCAGACTCAGTCGGTCCAGGCGGTAGAAACCCTGGAAACAGGTTTCTTGTTCGACTACCTCGACGGCGTCGGGGCCCGGTTTGAAAGTTTCGGTCATGGGAAGGTCTCATTGATTGCGGAAAGCATTGATCCGCGCATCCTACCCCTTGGCCGCATGGGCTGCAGCCTCTTTGCAGATGGGGCGCAGGCTGGGAAGATGCGCGGCGATAGGCTGCCCCGCAAGCACGAACTCATGGCCCGGGCGGCAGTCGAAGCCTGCACTTTTCCGGAACAAGCTCCCGACGATGAAACCGATGCCCCTTGCCAGATTCCTCGCCACCGCCAGCCTCGGCGTCCTGCTCAGCGCTTGCCAGATGCTGCCCGGTGGCAGCGACAAGCTGGAGCCGCAGCGCCACGCCTGGGAACACCTGAAACCCGGCTGCCAGGGCGAGACATGCCCGCTGGTGAACATCGACACCATCAGTTTCGAAGGCGAACCGCAGCTCAACGCGCTGATCAACCAGCGCCTGCTGCAGATGACCCAGGACAGCCCGGGGGCTCCATTACCGGCTTCGCTCGAATCCTACGAGAAGGATTTCCTCGCCAGCGCCGACCCGGGCTGGGGCAGCTACCTGCAAGCCAAGGTGCTGGAGCAGCACGACAAACTGGTGCTGGTGGAGCTATCCAGCTACCTCTTTACCGGCGGCGCCCACGGAATGCCGGGGCGCGGCTTCATCAATTACGACCGCAAGCTGGAGAAGCCGCTGAGCCTCGGCGACATGCTGCTCCCCGGCCAGGAAGACGCCTTCTGGAAGGTCGCGGAGCAGGCCCACCGCCGCTGGCTCGCAGCCAACAAGCTCGACCAGGACCCCGACTTCATCAAGACCTGGCCGTTCGAACGCACTGCCAACGTGGGCCTGGGCTTTGGCGCCATGCTGCTCAAGTACGACGTCTACAGCATCGCGCCCTACTCCAGCGGTCATCCGGAGATCCGCATCCCCTACCCGCAACTCAACGGAATACTGAAGCCCCAGTATTTCCCCGGACGCGGTTGAAGCGCCCCAATACCCACTGCAACCCGCCGGCCGCCAGCAGCGCCGGCAGGGTTGCACCCAGTTCCGGCCAGCGATTGGCCAACAGGTGGTAGATCGCGACGCCGCAGCACCATGCCAGCAGCGTGTCCCAGCGGAGCGCCACACGCGGTGCCAGCTCGGCACGACGACGACGCAGGATGAAGTGATCCACCAGCACCACACCGAACAACGGCGCGAACACCGAACCGATCAGCAGCAGGAAGTTCTGGTACTCGGCCAGCGGTGCGAACCAGGCGATCAGCGTGCAGAGAACGCCGATAGCCAGGGCCAGTTGCTCCACCTTGAGCGGTAGCAGAATGCCGCTGGATACCGCCGCCGAGTGGATATCGGCGAAGGCCTTTTCCGACTCGTCCAGCAGGATCAGCAGCAGCGGAATGCCCATGCCGGCGCCAGCCAGGGCCAGGAGCAAGGCGTTGGCATCACTGCCCTCGGCGAAGGCCAGGGTGTAAGCCACGCCCAGACCCATCAGCCACAGGCAGCCGATGAAGAAGCCCAGCGCGGAACCCACGAATACGCCACCACCGCGACGGCCGAAGCGCGAGTAGTCGGCGATCAGAGGCAACCAGGACAACGGCATGGCGATGGCAATGTCGAAACCCAGGGCGAAGCTCATTGAACCGTCGCCGGCGCGCGCCATCAGGGCCGTGAGATCGGCACGATTCAGCAGGTCCCAGGTCAGCCAGACGCAGGCGCCCAGCAGCAGCCAGATGCCCCAGCGCCGCAGGATGCGCCGCACGAAGGCCAGCGGGCCGGCTACCGCCAGCAGGGTGGCCAAGGCACCGAACACCAGGGTCCAGAGTGTAGGCGAGGTCCACAGGCTGTCTTCGCCCAGGCCGCGAGCCACCAGCAGCCCGGCGGCGTCACGCATGACGATGATTTCGAAGGCACCCCAACCGACCAGTTGCAGCAGGTTGAGCAAGGCCGGCAGGGTTGCACCCGCCGACCCCAGGCTGAGCTTCATCGATGCCATGGCGGCCAGGCCCGTGTCGCTACCGATCATCGCCGCCGAACCCAGTAGCAGCACCCCGACACCGGTACCGAGGAGGATCGCCAGCAGCGCGTCGCTGGTACCCAGACCCGGCGCCAGCAGCGCACCGGTCTGCAGCACCATCAGGCCGAGGCCGAGGGAGAACCAGAGAGAAAACAGATCACGCGTGCCGAGAACGCGCTGGTCGAAGGCGACCGGAATGGACGGCGAATAGCTGGAGGGGGTGTTCACGTTGGCAGGCGCCCCGCTTGGACGTTAGTTATCGAGTTATCCACAAACCGGAAAGCCGGGCACAAGGCCCGGCTTCCAGCTTGGGTGTGACAGGTCAGCGCCTGTCCAGGGTCACATGGCAGGTCGCTACACCTGCTTGTAGATCACCGAACCCTCTTCCTTGAAGCGTCCGGACTGCTCGGCAAAGCCGGCCTCGATGGCCTTCTGTTCGTCGGTCAGGCCGTTTTCCTTGGCGTAGTCGCGGACTTCCTGGGTGATCTTCATGGAGCAAAACTTCGGCCCGCACATGGAGCAGAAGTGCGCCACCTTGGCAGAGTCTTTCGGCAGGGTCTCGTCGTGGAAGGCACGCGCGGTATCCGGGTCCAGGCCAAGGTTGAACTGGTCTTCCCAACGGAACTCGAAGCGCGCCTTGGACAGCGCATTGTCGCGGATCTGCGCGCCCGGATGGCCCTTGGCAAGGTCGGCGGCATGGGCGGCGATCTTGTAGGTGATGATGCCGGTCTTCACGTCATCCTTGTTCGGCAGGCCCAGGTGTTCCTTGGGGGTCACGTAGCAGAGCATGGCGCAACCAAACCAGCCGATCATCGCGGCGCCGATACCGGAGGTGATGTGGTCGTAGCCGGGCGCGATGTCAGTGGTCAGCGGGCCGAGGGTGTAGAACGGCGCCTCGTCGCAGCACTCCAGCTGCTTGTCCATGTTCTCCTTGATCAGGTGCATCGGCACGTGGCCGGGGCCCTCGATCATGGTCTGCACGTCATGCTTCCAGGCGATCTTGGTCAACTCGCCGAGGGTTTCCAGCTCGCCGAACTGAGCGGCATCGTTGGCGTCGGCAATGGAGCCCGGACGCAGGCCATCGCCCAGCGAGAAGCTGACGTCGTAGGCCTTCATGATTTCGCAGATTTCCTCGAAGTGGGTGTAGAGGAAATTCTCTTTGTGGTGGGCCAGGCACCACTTGGCCATGATCGAACCGCCACGGGAGACGATGCCGGTGACGCGCTTGGCGGTCAGCGGCACGTAGCGCAGCAACACGCCGGCGTGGATGGTGAAGTAGTCCACGCCTTGCTCGGCCTGCTCGATCAGGGTGTCGCGGAACAGCTCCCAGGTCAGGTCCTCGGCGATACCGCCAACTTTTTCCAACGCCTGGTAGACCGGCACGGTGCCAATGGGCACCGGCGAGTTGCGGATGATCCACTCGCGGGTTTCATGGATGTGCTTGCCGGTGGACAGGTCCATCACGGTGTCCGAACCCCAACGAATACCCCACGTCAGCTTGGCCACTTCTTCCTCGATGGAGGAACCCAGGGCCGAGTTGCCGATGTTGCCGTTGATCTTCACCAGGAAGTTGCGGCCGATGATCATCGGCTCCAGCTCCACATGGTTGATGTTGGCCGGGATGATGGCGCGACCGCGAGCGATCTCCTCGCGGACGAACTCGGGGGTGATTTCGTTCGGGATGCTGGCACCGAAGCTTTGCCCCGGATGCTGATCCTTCAGCAAGCCGGCGGCACGCGCCTCGGCCAGCTTCATGTTCTCGCGGATGGCGACGTATTCCATTTCGGGCGTGATGATGCCCTGCTTCGCGTAGTGCATCTGAGTGACGTTGCGACCTGCCTTGGCCCGGCGCGGGTTACGCACGTGGGCGAAGCGCATGGCCGACAGCTCGGCATCTGCCAGGCGGCGCTGACCAAATTCGGAGGTCAGGCCGGGCAGGCGCTCGGTGTCGCCGCGATCGTCGATCCACGACGAACGCACATCGGCCAAACCCTTGCGCACGTCGATGGTGACGCTCGGGTCGGTGTAGGGGCCGGAGGTGTCATAGACGGTAACCGGGGCATTGATCTCGCCACCAAAGGCGGTCGGCGTCACATCCAGGCTGATTTCGCGCATGGGCACGCGGATATCCGGGCGGGAGCCCTGCACATAGACTTTCTGCGAACGGGGGAAAGGCTGGATGGATTGCTGGTCGACCTGGGCGCTTTCGCTCAGGTTCTTTTGTTGTTTTGCGGTCATCGGCTGGCTCCTGGGGAAGATGTCGGAGCGAACCTGAAGGCAGAGTGCACCAGGACTGGTGCCGAGAGGGGCCTCCCGGAGTACGGGGTGGGAAGGCACATCTTGTTCCCTACGCAGGCCTTAACCTGATCAGGTTCAACGGGATCCGGAACTCTCCGATCTCAGCCTCCGATTCGAGGCACCCCGACAAGAACTCGCGCAGTCTAAACAAGCCTGATGGATAAAACCAACCCGGTGGTCAGAATACTATGACCAGCGCGTCGTGAAGTGACGCAACGCGCTCAATCGCCATCGATTGTTGCAAGCAGGCAACATAGCTTGTCGCAAACTACACTTCGGCCGCCGGTGGGGCGTCTTGACCCGCCTCCAGCGGCCCCGTAGCCTTGCCCGACACCTCAGAATCCAGGATTGATCATGCTGCGCAGACTCTCGCTGGCCATCGCCGTGGCATCCGCATTTGCCGGAACCGCCTGGGCCGTAGATGCCCCCCTGTCAGCCAAGACGGACCTCGTGACCGTCTACAAGGACGCCGTCGACAACAATGCCGACCTCGCCGCCGCTCGTGCCAACTACGAAGCGCAACGCGAGGCCGTACCCCAGGCTCGTTCCGGCCTGCTGCCGCAGATAAACGGCGGCGCCACGGCCGACGACACCCGGACCAAGCTGGACGACCCTTCCAGCACCGCCTCGCGCAGTGGCCTTGCCTATCAGGCGACCCTGAGCCAACCGATCTTCCGTGCCGACCGCTGGTTCCAGCTGAAGGCTGCCGAGTCCAGCACCGAACAGGCCGCCCTGGACTTTTCCGCGACCCAGCAGAACCTGATCCTGCAGACCGCCGAAACCTACTTCGCCGTGCTGCGCGCCCAGGACAACCTGGCTTCGACCAAGGCTGAGGAAGCGGCGTTCAAGCGCCAGCTCGACCAGGCCAACGAACGTTTCGACGTCGGCCTCTCGGACAAGACCGACGTATTGGAAGCCCAGGCCGGCTATGACACGTCCCGCGCCAACCGGATAATCGCCGAGCGCGACGTGGAAGACGCCTTCCAGGCCGTGGTGACCCTGACCAACCGCGAGTACGCCTCCCTCGAGGGCATCCTCCACACCCTTCCGGTCGTGGTGCCTGCGCCCAACGACGCCAAGGCCTGGGTCGACACCGCTGCCCAGCAGAACCTCAACCTGCAGGCCGCCAACTACGCCGTCGATGCCGCCGAAGAGACCCTGCGCCAGCGCAAGGCCGGCCATGCACCGACCCTGGACGCGGTTGCCAGCTACCAGAAAGGCGACAACGACAGCCTGGGTTTCAGCAACACGCCCGGCAGCACCCAGCAATTCAGCGGCGACGTCGAACAGCGCAGCATTGGCCTGCAGCTGAACATTCCGATCTACAGCGGTGGCCTGACCAGCTCTCAGGTGCGCGAGTCCTACCAGCGCCTGAATCAGACCGAGCAGCAACGCGAAAGCCTGCGCCGCACAGTGGTGCAGAACACTCGCAACTTCCACCGCGCGGTGAACACCGACGTTGAACAGGTGAAGGCACGCAAGCAGTCGATCATCTCCAACCAGAGCGCCTTGGAAGCCACCGAAATCGGCTACCAGGTGGGTACCCGCAACATCGTCGACGTGCTCGACGCCCAGCGTCAGCTGTACAGTTCCGTGCGCGACTACAACAACGCCCGCTACGACTACATCCTCGACAACCTGCGCCTGAAACAGGCCGCCGGCACTCTCAGCCCGGGCGACCTGGAAGCCCTGGCCAGTTTCCTCAAGCCGGACTACGACCCGGACAAGGACTTCCTCCCGCCCGATCTGGCCAAAGCGGCAGAAGCGAGCCTGCGCGGCGACCCGGAGTACTGAGTCCTGCTGCAACACCAAGAAGCCCGGCATCACAGCCGGGCTTTTTCATTCTGTGCGCTGACGCGAAGCCCCCCTGTGAGCACCACCGCCTGCCGTCAGGAAACTCTGCTATCTCGGATTGAGCCCAACGCGACAAGTAAATAAACGAGTTGATTTTTTACTGTTAGTAAATTTTCATGGCGCAACGAGAACGAGTCGGGCCATAAGGCCCTCAGGAGCCTCCATGTCCAGCGCCACCTTCCCGCACCTCTTCGAACCCCTGGAAATCCGCGGCAAACGCCTTAAGAACCGCATCATGTCCAGCGGACACGACACCTCGATGCCTGCCGACAACCTCGTCAACGACCAGCTCGTCGCCTACCACCGCGCCCGAGCCAAGGGCGGCGTTGGCCTGATCGTGCTGCAGGTGGCCGGGGTGCACGACAGCGCGCGTTACACCTCCCACGTACTGATGGCCACCGAAGATGCCTGCATCGAGGGCTACCGCCGCCTGGCCAAGGCCTGCCATGCCGAGGGCACCGTGGTGCTGTCGCAGATCTTCCATCCGGGCCGGGAAATCATGGAGTCCAGCGACGGCCTGCTGGCAGTGGCCTGGTCCGCCTCGGCCTCGCCCAACGAGCGCTTCCGGGTAATGCCGCGAGCCCTGGACCAGCCGATGATCGACGAGATAGTCGCCGGCTACGGTGCCGCCGCCCGCCGTCTGTGCGAGGCCGGACTCGACGGCGTGGAAATAGTCGCCAGCCATGGCTACCTACCGGCGCAATTCCTTAACCCCCGGGTAAATCGCCGCGAGGACGGCTACAACGGCGACCTGTCGGCGCGCCTGCGCTTTCTCCGCGAGGTAATCGAGTCGGTTCGCGCCAGCTGCTCGGAGGACTTCATCGTCGGGCTGCGCATCTCCGCCGACGAGCGCGACCCGCAAGGCCTGACCGAGGACGAATCCCTGGCCGCCGTGCTTGCGCTGCAGGGGCAGCTCGATTATGTGCACCTGGTCGCCGGTACTTCGGCTTCTTTCGGCGGCGCCATCCACATCGTGCCGCCCATGGCGATCGAACCCGCCTACCTGGCGCCCACGGCGGGAAGCTTCAAGGCGCGCCTGGACATCCCGCTCTTCGTCACGGGGCGAATCAACCAGCCCCAGGAAGCGGAAACCATTCTTGCTCGCGGGCAGGCCGACGTCTGCGGCATGACCCGCGCGCTGATCTGCGACCCGCAAATGCCAAACAAGGCCGCCGCCGGCCGCAGCGATGACGTTCGCGCCTGCATTGCCTGCAACCAGGCCTGCATCGGCCACTTCCACCGCGGCTACCCCATCTCCTGCATCCAGCACCCGGAAACCGGCCGCGAACTCACCTACGACGCCCCCAAGCCGGTCAGCGTGCGCAAGCGTGTGATGGTGGTGGGCGGCGGCCCCGCAGGAATGAAGGCTGCCGCAGTGGCCGCCCAACGCGGCCACGAGGTAGCGCTGTATGAAGCCGGAAGCCAACTCGGCGGCCAGGTCCTCCTGGCCCAGCTGCTACCCCGGCGGGCGGAGTTCGGCGGGGCAGCCACCAACCTGCAACGGGAGATGGAACTGGCCGGCGTGCAGGTGCAACGCAACGTCCGCGTCGACCGCAGCCTGGTGGAGCGCGAACGTCCCGACCTGGTGATCCTCGCCACCGGCGCCAGACCCTATTGGCCAGCATTCGAGCGCGGCGGCGAGCTGCAGGTGGTGGACGCCTGGCAGGTCCTGCGCGACGACGTACAGCTGGGCCGTTCGGTGCTGGTGACCGACTGGCGCGGGGACTGGATTGCCCCCGGCATCGCCGAGCGCCTGGCGCGCAATGGCCATCAGGTGCGCCTGGCGGTGAACGGCCCTCACTGTGGCGAGAGCCTGCCGCTCTATGTGCGCGACCAGATGGCCGGCGAATTGCACAAGCTGGGCATCCCGGTCACCCCCTACGCACGCCTCTACGGTTGCGACGACAGCACGGTGTACATGATGCACGCCACTTGCGGCGAGCCGATGCTGTTCGAAGAGGTGGACACCCTGGTGCTCTGCCAGGGCCACGAACCGGTGGATGATCTGGGCAGCGAACTGCGAGGCCTGGTGGAGTTCCGCCGAATCGGCGACTGCCTGGCCCCACGCACCGTCGAAGAAGCCATTTACGAGGGACTGAAGCTGGCCTGGGATATCTGAGTGTCGCCGGCGATCATCGCTGCCATACAATGCCGCGATCCCGTGCCCCATGGAGGGAACCATGAGCCCCAGCCTGCCATCGCCGAACGCCAACGCCGAGAGCCAATTCCTCGGCACGCGCATCCGCGCGCTGCGCAAACGCCGGGGCCTGACCCTCAGCGAGCTAGCCGAACAGAGCAAGCTCACGGCCGGCTATATCAGCCAGTTGGAACGCAACCTGGCATATCCCTCGATCCCGGCACTGTTCAATATCGCCCGTAGCCTGGGCGTGACCATCCAGTGGTTCTTCGCCAGCGAAGCCCCCACCAGCGAAGCCGACCGTGGCTACGTGGTGCGCCGCAACGCCCGCACCAGCCTGCACTACGAAGACGGCATTACTGACGAATTGCTCAGCCCGCAGCCCCTGCGCCAGTTGGAGCTGCTCCACTCACGCTTCCCCCCCGGCACCTACAGTGAAGAGAGCTACAGCCACGAGGGCGAGGAAGCCGGCTATGTGTTGAGCGGCGAATTCGAGCTCTGGGTCGGCGAGCGCCACTTCCATCTGCAGAAAGGTGACAGTTTCAGCTTCTCCAGCCAGGAGCCGCACCGCTACGGCAATCCCGGCGAGAAGGATGCGCTGATCCTGTGGGTAATCACGCCGCCGACGTTCTGAATAGCACTGCCAGTCAGGGGCTTTTCCTATAGGGGCGAATTCATTCGCTATGCCTGCGTTAGCTGTTGCGAGCGATTTACCCTCCGGCCAAGAGCCTTGCAGGAGCTGGCTACAACACGTCATGCAGACATCGCCATTTCATTCGCCAAGCAGGTCGAAGGTCTGCCCTTCAAGCCCTACGGGGTCACAGCAACCGCGCAATCCCGCCCAATAACCGCTCCAACGCGCCCTGGTTGGCCCTGAGCACACCCAGCCCCGCTTCACGCATGGCCTCGGCACGGCCGGTATCGATCCAGAGTTCCCCCACCTGCGCCGCCAGTTGATAGGCATCAGCCACCTCGGCCAACGCCCCGGCGTCACGCAGCTGCGCGGCGATCTCAAGGAAGTTGAACAGATGCGGCCCCGACAGCACCGGCTTTCCTAGCGCTGCCGGCTCCAGCAAGTTGTGGCCACCATTGGGTACCAGGCTGCCACCTACGAAGGCGATGTCCGCCAGCGCGTATAGGAACAGCAGTTCGCCCATGGTGTCGCCAACCAGCACTGAATCGGTTTGCGCCACCAAAGCGCCGCTGGAGCGGCGAACGGTCGCCAGGCCTTCGCGACGGCATAGTTCGAACACCGGACCGAAACGCTCCGGATGACGTGGCACCAGGATCAACAGGGCATCAGGACGCTGCGCCAACAGCGTCTTGTGGGCGGCGAGAACGACTTCGTCCTCCCCCGCGTGGGTACTGGCGGCGATCCACACTGGCCGGACTTCGGCGCCCCACAGGCTGCGAAGCTCGCCGGCACGTTGCAACAGCGCCGGGTCAATGCGCAGGTCGTACTTGATCGAACCTGTGACGCCCACGCACTCAGGACGCGCGCCCAGAGCGCGGAAGCGCGCAGCTTCAGCCTCAGTCTGCACCGCGATCCAGCTCAGCTCAGCCAGCATGGGCGAGGTGAGCTTGCCAAAGCGTGCATAGCCGCGCGCCGATCGCTCGGAAAGCCGCGCGTTGGCCAGCACCACCGGAACGCCACGGCGGGCGCACTGGTGAATGTGGTTGGGCCAGAGTTCGGTTTCCATGATCACCGCCAGCTTCGGCCGCACCCGATCAAGGAAGCGCGCCGCTGCCCAAGGCAGGTCATAGGGCAGGTAGCAATGTTGCACCCGGTCACCGAACAGGGCACGGATGCGCTCGGAACCGGTGGGGGTCATGCAGGTGACCGTAATGGGCAGGTCCGGATAGCGCTCCAGCAGGGCACGGACCATGGGCGCTGCGGCGATGCTTTCGCCCACCGACACCGCATGGACCCAGATCCCTCCCGGCTTGATCGTCGGCAGGCCGAGGGCGAAGCGTTCGCCGATGCGCCGCGCGTATGCGGGTGCACGCCAGGCACGCCAGGCCAGGCGCACGGCCACCAGCGGCAGACCGAGATGAAACAACAGGGTATAGAGGGTGCGATTCATGGGCGCGGAGCTTAGCGTGACTCGCCGCTGATCGCACTAGCCCATAGCCTGCAGATGCTCAGCCAGGCTATCGGCCAGCCAGAGCGCTGCCGGCCCCAGGGCCGTATCACGACGACAGACCAGTTCCACCACCAGCGAGGGAGGCGTCCAGTCACTGCGCAGCTCCACCAATTGCCCCTGATAGGCCGGGTACTGCGCCACATGGCGCGGCAACCACGCCCAACCCAACCCCCGCATTACCAACTCCGCCATGACATAGAAGCTATCGGCGCGCCAGACCTGCGGGCCGAGTTGCTCACCGCCCGTATAGTGGCTGTCCTGAGGTGCCATCAGGATCTGCCGGTGCCGCACCAGCTCGCGCCGCTCCGCATGGCCTTGCGCTGCCAGGATGTGACCGGCGCCGCAAACCGTAACCATTTCAATAGTGCCCAGTCGCTGGCGTTCCAGTGCGTCGGGCATCTGCTCATGGTGGAACAGCAGGCCGAGGTCGGCACGGCGCTCCAGCAGCTTGCGCGCCACGTCGCCTTGGGCGCTGCTGGCCAGCTGCACTTCCAGCATGGGAAAGGCCGTCCCCAGAGCCTCAAGGCTGGCCAGGACCGGCTGATAGGGCATGGCTTCATCCTGGGCCAACCTCAGTCGAGCTTCTTCCCCCCCGGCCAACCCCAGGGCCCTTGCATCCAGGCGCTGGCACTGGCGCAGCACTTCCCGAGCCTCCTCCAGCAGCGCACGGCCAGCCGCGGTCAAACGTGGCTGGCGGCCGCTGCTGCGCTCGAACAGCAACACGCCGAGGTCTTCCTCCAGCAGCGCGATGCCGCTGCTCACGGCTGACTGTGCACGCCGAAGCTGGCGCGCGGCGGCGGAAAAGGACTGACCTTCGGCGACGCCGACGAACAGGCGAATCTGCTCCAGACTCCATTGCATGGCGAAAAACCTATCTCCAATACAGATAGGTAATCACTTTATCCCATCAGCGGAAGTCTTAGAATTCGCGCCATTACACAGGAGGCCTGACCATGACCGGCTACATCTACCTTGCTATCGCCATTGCCGCCGAAGTGGTCGCCACCACCTCAATGAAAGCCATCGACGGCTTCAACAAACCCCTGCCGCTGATTCTGGTGATCGGTGGCTACGCCATCGCCTTCTGGATGCTGACACTGGTGGTGCGCAGCATCCCCGTGGGTATCGCTTACGCCATCTGGGCCGGACTCGGCATCGTGCTGGTCAGTGTCGCTGCCCTGGTGCTCTACCAGCAGAAGCTGGACGTCCCCGCCGTGCTCGGCATGGGGCTGATCGTCTCCGGCGTCGTGGTGATCCAGCTCTTCTCGAACAGCACCGGCCACTGAAACCAGTTGCTCAATCGGTGGAACGACAGGGGCGCTATACTGCGCCCCTGTTTTTTTCGAGGCGCCTGCGACCCATGGCCGAATCCCTTTCCACCGATGTGCTCATCCTGGGCGGCGGCATCGCCGGCCTCTGGCTCAACGCCCGTCTGCGCAAGCAAGGCTTCGCCACCCTGTTGGTGGAAAACGCCAGCCTCGGCGGCGGACAGAGCGTGAAGTCCCAGGGGATCATCCACGGTGGCGCCAAGTACGCCCTGCACGGCGCCCTGACCGGTGCCTCCGAAGCCATCGCCGACATGCCACGGCGCTGGCGCGAGGCCCTGGCTGGTAACGGCGAACTGGACCTCAGCGGCGTACGCCTGCTCTCCGATGCCCATTACCTCTGGTCGCCCGGCACCCTCGCCGGCAACCTCACCAGCTTCTTCGCCAGCAAGGCGGTGCGCGGTCGCGTCGACCAGGTCAAGGGCAGCGACCTGCCACCGGCACTGCAGCACCCGAAGTTCAAGGGCAAGGTCTACCGCCTCGCCGAACTGGTACTGGATGTCCCCAGCCTGATCGCGCGTCTGGCCGACCTAGCTGGCGACAGCCTGCTGGCCGCCCACGAGTTCGAGCCCCTGAACGACGATGGCCAGCTTGTCGGATTGCGCATCGACGGCCGCGAAGTCCGCGCCCAGCGCATCGTCCTCAGCGCCGGCGCCGGCAACCAGGCACTGCTCGAGGCCCTGGGCCTGAGCCAACCGACCATGCAGCGCCGCCCACTGCATATGGTGATGGTCAAGGCGCCCAGTCTGAAACCGCTCTACGCCCACTGCCTGGGCGGCGGGCCCAAGCCACGCATTACCGTCACCAGTCACCCGGCCGCCGACGGCCAGTGGGTCTGGTACCTGGGCGGCGACCTGGCCGAGGCCGAGGGCGTGGCCCGCAACGAAGCGGAGCAGATTGCCGTCGCCGAACAGGAACTGCGCCAGTTACTGCCCTGGGTCGACCTGTCGGCTGCGCAGTGGGCCACCCTGCGAGTGGATCGCGCCGAGCCGGCCCAAAGTGGCCTGGTACGCCCAGACAACGCCTTCGTCAGCGAACACCGCCACTTGCTGGTGGGCTGGCCGACCAAACTGGCCCTGGCGCCGGACTTCGCCGACCGCGTGCTGGCTGCCTTCGAGCGCGACGGCCTGCGCCCGGCCGCCTGCCACGCGCTGCCCACGCTGCCTCGCCCGCCCGTGGCGCAACCGGCCTGGGAGGAGCTGCTGGGATGAACGGCCTGCACACGTTCCATCGCCCGCTGGGCAACACCGGCCTGGTGGTTTCCCCGCTCGGCCTGGGCACCGTCAAGCTGGGGCGGGATCAGGGCGTGAAGTACCCCAACGGTTTCACCATCCCCGACGATACCGAAGCCCTTCGACTGCTGGCCCTGGCCCGCGACCTCGGCATCAACCTGATCGACACCGCGCCGGCCTACGGTCGTAGCGAGGAGCGCCTGGGTCCGTTGCTGCGCGGTCAGCGCCAGCACTGGGTGATCGTCAGCAAGGTGGGCGAGGAGTTCGAGGGCGGCGTTTCGCGATTCGACTTCAGCCCCGAACACACGCGCTTCTCCGTCGAACGCAGCCTGAAGCGCCTGGAAACCGATTTCATCGACCTGGTGCTGGTGCACTCTGACGGCAACGACCTGACCATCCTGCGTGAAAGCGGCGTCTACGAGACCCTCGCCGAACTCAAGCAAGCCGGAAAGATCCGTGCCTTTGGCCTGTCCGGCAAGACTGTTGAAGGTGGTCTGCTGGCCCTGGAACAGGGTGATTGCGCCATGGTCACCTACAACCTCAACGAGCAGGGCGAGAAGCCGGTACTCGACTTCGCGGTGCAACAGAACAAGGGCATCCTGATCAAGAAGGGCCTGGCCAGCGGCCACGCCTGCCTCGGCGCAGGCATTGACCCGGTGCGCGCCAGCTTCGAACTGATCTTCGGTCATCCCGGGGTGACCAGCGCAATAATCGGGACCATCAACCCGCTGCATCTGTCCCATAATGTCGCGACGGCCGCCAACGTCATCGGGGGTCGTTGCTAGCCGACCCCTACCCTGAAGGAGCCGACATGCCGCGAATCCTCGCCCGCAAGGACCCCAACGCGTTCAAGACCCTCCCGTTGCATGTCGAAGCCAGTGCCGACGCCCTGAACTACCAGAGCCTGGGGCGCCCGCTGAACTTCACCCAGATGCTGGAGCGCCGCCGCCCGGTGCAGGTCAACGACAGCCGGCGCTTCGCGGTGGAGCTGGCGAACCTCGGCGTTTCGGTGCGGCTGACCCTGAACCTGCAAGGTCGCGATTACTGGCTGCTGGTGCGCCAGCGCCGGCAGGATCGCGGCGACACCGTTCTCAAGCTGATTTCCGGCTACGTCCCGGCCCACGAGTTGAACCTGCCGCTGCTCACCGCCATTCAGGAAGTCGCGGAGGAATGCCTGATCGAAACACCGGAAGGCTGGCTCGCCGGACGCTTCGCCGATACCTGGCTGCCCACGCCCTATCAGCGGCACCTGCGATACCGCGAGGCCAACCACTTCCGCCTCAGCCCCCTGTCCGGGGCTGCACGCCCCGTGCGCAACGGCAAGCTGATCCTGCTGGAACGCCCCGAAGCCTATGTCCACCTGCCTACCGCATCCCTGCAACTGGTCTACGACTTGCGCCTGGAGCTGCCGCGGGAAAGCCACCAGATCAGCCTCTTCCATGTCGACGAGGTGCTGCGGGACGGCCAACTGGTGGCCAGCCTGGAGCGACGTCGACCCGATATCTACCTGCTGCCGCTGCGCCAGGGCCTGCCCACCGGCGAGCTGCTGACCCTGCGCAACGGCGAGTTCAAGGCCGCCAGCACCCGTGGAGTCTGGCTCTCGGAGAGCTTCGCGGAGCAGGACGGCTGGCTGGTGCACGAAGAACGTGTGCGCTGGCGGGACTGGCTAGCGCGGGTGGGGACGGCCCAGCCGTTGGGAAAGAGGGTCGCTTGCTGAACGATGGGGCACCCAAGCCGCCCCATCGTCGCTGAAGCCTTATCCCTTCGGGGGCCGTCGTTATTTCAGCTCACTCGAACTCTTGCCCAGCAATCGCCTCGCCACAATCAGCAGTTGGATCTGCTGGGTACCTTCGAAGATGTCGAGGATCTTCGAATCCCGCGCCCATTTCTCCAGCAGTTCGTCTTCGCCGTAGCCCAGGGCACCGGCCAGCTCCACGCACTTGAGGGTGATTTCGTTGGCCACGCGCCCGGCCTTCGCCTTGGCGGCAGAGGCGTCCTTGGAATTAGGTAGCCGGTTGTCGGCCATCCAGGCGGCCTTCAAAGTCAGCAGACGTGCGGCCTCCCACTCGGCCTCCAGGCGGTAGAGCGTCGCTTCGGCGTGGCTGGCGGCGAGCAATGGCGTGCGGTAGTCGAACCGGCAGCCGACTCCGGCCAGCAGCTCGCGCGTCCGGTCCAGGGCCGCTTTGGCGACCCCGACCGCCATCCCTGCCACCAGCGGGCGGGTGTTGTCGAAGGTTTCCATCACCCCGGCAAAGCCCTTCTGCACATCGATCTCGGCATTGCCCAGCAGGTTCGCCGCCGGCACCCGGCAATCGTTGAAACTGATCGAAGCAGTATCCGAGGCCTTGATACCGAGCTTTTTCTCCAGGCGCGTAACGCTCATGCCGGGAGTCCCCTTCTCCACCACGAAGGACTTGATCGCTGCACGCCCCAGGTTGCGGTCCAGGGTCGCCCAGACGACCACCGCGTCGGCACGCTCGCCCGAGGTGACGAAGATCTTCTCGCCATTGAGCACGTAATGGTCGCCATCCTTCACCGCCGTGGTGCGGATCGCCGCCGAGTCCGAGCCGCAACCGGGTTCGGTGATCGCCATGGCCGCCCAGGTGCCGCGAAAACGCTCGAGCTGCTTCGTGTTGGCCACGGCGGCTATGGCAGCATTACCCAGGCCTTGGCGTGGCATGGCCAGGAGCAGGCCGACATCGCCCCAGCAGAGCTCCATCACGCCGACCAGCGCGGACAGGTTGCCGCCATTGCGCACACCCTCTTCCCCACCGACGCCACGCTTGCTCGCAGAACCCGCGCCCACGGACTCCGGAGAACCGGCGTTCATGCCATCCAGCAGTGCTGACAGCAGGTCCAGCTCGCGGGGATAGGCATGTTCAGCCTTGTCGTACTTGCGCGATAGAGGCCGAAAGTACTCGGCTGCAACCTGATGGGCCCGATTGCTCAGTGCACGGAATTTCTTCGGGAGTTCCAGATTCATGCTGCCGTCCTCACAGGTGCAGGCCGCCGCTCATCAAGGCAACGGCGCGCAGGTCGCGGTACCAGCGCTCGGCCGGGTGTTCCTGGGTGAAACCATGGCCACCGAGCACTTGCACGGCGTCGGTGCCGATCTTCATGGCCTTTTCGGCGCAGAGCAGGCGTGCCAGATAGGCCTCGCGCTGGAACGCCTCCCCCCGGTCGGCCAGGGCGCAAGCACGCCAGACCATTAGGCGCATGGCATCCAGTTCGATGGCGATGTCCGCAACCATGAACGCCACGCCTTGGCGGTGGCTGATGGGCTCGCCAAAGGCCGTCCGCTCATTGCAGTAGTCGATCACATAGTCCAGGGCGGCCTGGGCGGTCCCCAGGGCCAGGGCGCACCAGGCCAGGTGGCCGAGATCGAGAAATCGCCGGTAGTCGAAATCGATTGCAGCCAGCCGATTCTCGGCCGGAACCTTCACCCCCTTCAGGCGGACTCTCGCCGTACCACAGGCCTTGAGGCCCATGGCCGGTTCCGGGCGCAGCTCGAGCCCCTTGCTGCCGGTCTCGACGAGAAACAGCGCTACGCCGCGGCCCGTTTCAGCGGCAACGATCAGGCGACTGGCATCCAGCCCGTCGAGCACCAGGCACTTCTCTCCACTGAGCACATAGTGTTTTCCCCTGTTCCGCGCGCGGGTGGCCAGCTTGTGGGGATCGAACAACACTGCGGGCTCGCTCACCGCAATGGCCATGCGTGGTGCTGGCTGTTCTCCAATGAAGGCCGGCAGCCAGGCGGCTTGCTGTTCTGGCGATGCCCATCGACGGATGCAGTTGGCCGCCGAAAGCGGCGCCAGGATCGCGGCGGCCAGGCTCAGATCGCCCTTGCTCAAGGCTTCGGCCATCAACGCGTTGGTAAGGACAGTGCACTCTCCAGCCAGGCCGCCCTGGCTCTCGCCCACTCCGTAGTGGGCCAGTCCGAGCGCGTGGGCCTGGTTGAGCAGGTCGGCCGGCACCGTGCCGCGTGAGTCTGCGCCGTGAGCGGCTGGGCGCAAGGTTTCCAGCGCGAAGGATTCCAGCATCTCTACCAGCATCCGCTGCTCGTCGGATAGCGAGAGGTCGAACAGTTCACCCGGACTGGCCGAGCGCGGGGACTTGCGTGCATGCCGCGCGGCCAGCATGAAGCCGGCGCGAGTACCACCGTAGAGAAGCTTCTCGAATGCCTTGCGCAGCTTGAAACGATCAGGCCAATGGGCCTGGGCCACACGATTGAGCAAGGCCAGGGCAAGGCCCTGTGCGTTGGGAGACATCGGCATCGCACTCCATGCAGGGTGAGGATGCCGGGATGATGGTTGGCATCGGCCCGGACGCCTATGACCGGGCCGACACCAGCGACTGGCAATGCTGCCAGTGACGAAGGATTACTTGCTGCGGATTTTTTCGACGATCGCCGTAGTGGAGCTGTTCTCCACCAGGCCAAGCACCCTTACTTCACCGCCGTATGCGCGGACGATATCGGCGCCGACCACCTGGTCAATGCCATAGTCGCCGCCCTTGACCAGCACATCGGGCTTGACCTGGCTCAGCAGCCGCTCGGGGGTGTCTTCGGGGAAGCTCACGACCCAATCCACCGCACCGAGTCCAGCCAGTACAGCCATGCGTCGCTCGACGCTGTTGATCGGACGACCCGGCCCTTTGAGGCGACTGACCGAAGCGTCATCGTTGACCGCCAGTACCAGGCGATCACCTTGGGCGCGGGCCTGTTCCAGGTAGGTCACATGGCCGGCGTGGAGAATGTCGAAGCAGCCGTTGGTGAAGACGATCTTCTCACCATGGGCGCGGGCATCCTCGATGGCCAACAGCAGTTGATCCAGACTCAGCACGCCGCGCTCGGAACCCTGCTCGCGCTGCACGGCGCGACGCAGTTCCGGCGCGCTGATAGCAGCCGTACCCAGCTTTCCGACAACGATACCGGCGGCAAGGTTGGCCAGGGCTACGGCCTGAGGCAACTCTTCACCAGCGGACAGCGCAGCAGCCAGGGTGGAAATCACAGTGTCGCCGGCGCCAGTGACATCGAACACTTCGCGGGCGCGGGCCGGCAGGTGCAGTGGAGAGTGGTCGGGGCGCAGCAAAGTCATGCCATGCTCGCCACGCGTGACCAGCAGGGCGCCCAGGTCCAACTCCTGCATCAGCGCTGCCCCCTTGGCAACCAGTTCGGCCTCATCGGCGCAGCGGCCGACGATGGTTTCGAATTCGTTGAGATTCGGGGTGATCAGGCTGGCGCCGCGATAGATGCTGAAGTCCTTGCCTTTGGGATCGGCCAGCACCGGTACACCGCGACGACGAGCAGCCTGGATCAGCACTTGGTGGTTCTTCAGCGCGCCCTTGCCGTAGTCGGACAACACCAGCACCTTGGTTTCGGGCAGCAGGCGCTCGACTTCCGCGGCCAGGGCCTCGGCGTCGGTCTGGAAGGCTTCTTCGAAGTCCATGCGCAGCAACTGCTGGTGACGGCTCATGACCCGCAGCTTGACGATGGTCGGCTGCTCGTTGAGACGCTGGAAGTGCACATCGACGCCAGCGGCGTTGAGGCTGTCGGTAAGGCTGTCGGCTGCTTCGTCGACGCCAGTAATACCTACCAGCATGGCCGGAGCACCCAGGGCGGCGATATTCAACGCAACGTTGGCGGCGCCGCCGGGACGGTCCTCGATCTGATCCACCTTGACCACGGGCACCGGCGCCTCGGGCGAGATGCGCGAGGTGCCGCCATGCCAGTAACGGTCAAGCATGACGTCGCCTACCACCAGAACGGGGGCCTGATCGAATCGGGGCATGGACAGCTTCATGGAGTCTCCGGACGTCAAAAACGGCGCGGATCATACCATAGCAGCTCAGTTGACCCGAGGCTCTCGATTGGACGTCGGGCGCACCCAAAACAGCTCGTGGCGGCGCACTGCCTTGCGGAAGAAATCGTCCTGGCCGACATCGGGCCAGCGTCGGCCCACCAGCAGCCACTGGATGACACGACGCAAGCGCTTCTTGAACGGCAGGGGCGCCTGCAGATCATGTTGCATGGCCAGTGCCTGGGCCTTGTCCATGCGGGTAGAAGCCCCGAGCCGAGGACTCCATAGCCCATCGGCCGGCAACGGCTCCTGCCGTGGCGGCAGGCTGATGCCGTTGCACGCGGGCCCCATGGGCCAGCGGTCGTTGTCGTAGAGATGATTGGCGTACAAGAGCTGGACACTGGGTTGCCAGCCGCTGCGCTCGACCGCCTCGACCAGGGCACGGCTGGCCTGAATGTGGTCGGGGTGCGGATCCAATTCTGGATGTGGCAGGACCACTACCTCGGGGCGGAAGCGCTTGAGCAGGGCGGCCAGATCGCCTACCAGGTTGTTCCAGGTCGGCACACCGTCCAGATCGCCTGGCAGCCCCAGGGGATTGAAGCGTCGCGCGCTGCGGATATCCGCTTCGCCGGACTCCCGCGACGCGAAAGGCTTGTTCGGCTCGGCTGCCATGGCAGCCAGCTGCATGCAGTAGTACCCCAATTGCACACAGCGACTGGCCGGTACGCCACCCCAGAGCGGTACCGCCAGACTACTCCAGCTGCGCAGGCGCCCTTTCAAGCGCGACGCGGCAGCCTTGTCAAGCCCCAGCCTGCGGTAGTTCTGCGCCTCGACTTCACCCTGGGTCAGGGTCACGATACTGGCCTCGGCGCAGCGGCTGTAAAGGCCGAAGGCCGCCAGCTCGGCATCGTCGGCGTGAGGCGCGATGATCATCACGCGCCGCGAGGCGTAGTCCGGATTGTCGAAGGTATGCAACCTGACCTCAGGACCCAGGCGACAGAATCGCCCCTGCAGGCGCAAACGCCCCTCGCGCAGGGCTGGAAACAGGCCGGACAGATTGAGATAGCGAAGGCCCCGCGCACCACGTTCGAAGTCCTGACGATCCACGGACTGGCCGTCCTGGATCAGGACGTGGGGATCCAGCCAGCGCCCCAGCCAGGTGCTGCGAAGTTCGACAGCAAGGATCAGCGTGTCGGCGCTAGCTGGCAGTCGGCCAGGGTCCAGCTGCAGTTCGCGCTTGTGGATAACGCCCTCGACGCCAGGCGAAAAGTCGGGAAAAACGTAGCGATAGTCTTCCCGCGGTGAATAGAAGAGATGGTCGGCAAACCAGGCCTCATGGGCGATCCAGGCCAGGACCAACAGAACCGGGAGGCTGTTCCAGTTGCCGAACCAATCGAGCGCCGCCAGGACCAGCAGGGCTGCGACCATGAAGAGACGCTTGCCGCGGCGATGCCGACGCAGCAGTTGCTGTTTACGTGTTTCCATTCACTTACACCCGAAATGCGGCAACCCTGTCGCACCAACGATCCTTGTATTCGCGGTCGGCTCGACCGAACGAGTAGCGGAGCATCTTGCCCCTGGCCCGGGCATCCTCCCAGGCGGCCTGGGTATTGATGAAGCTGAGAACGCTACCTGGACTGAGATGGTGCGCACGAGGATCAACGCCGCCGTTGATGTACTCGTAACTGATCCAGTCTGGCGACTCGGCCCTGTACAGCACCTGAATGGCAACCGGCGCGCCATCGAGCAGCAGCAACGAGCCACTGAGGTACTCATGCAACAGCCTGAAGACCTCAGCCAGATTACCTTTGCCCGGAACTTCGAAACCCCATCGTCGTTCGAACAGCTCGGTATAGATCGCCGCCAGCTCTGCAGGCGCGAAGCCCGCCACTGGCCTCACTTCGCCACCCGCTTCCTCGAAAAGGCGCAGCTCGCGACGCTGGTTGTAGCGGAATTTCTTCGACCAGGCTTCAGGTGCGCGAGCCATTGCCAACTGCGCTTTCTGCGGACGCAGGCTGCGGAAACCGGACAGATTGAGTTCGGAGAGATAGGCGCCTTCGTGACGAAGCGCGATTCCTGCACCTGGAGCGACCGGCAGTATGACCTCGGCGTTGCCCAGGTCGAACAGGTTGCGCATTCCCTTGCGCTTCAGCACCTGCCGGCAGAGCGCCAGACTCCGCCCCCAGGTAGGAATGGCAGCCTGGAGATCGCCACCTGCACGGTACCCGAGGTAACGCACTGGAATGCCCGCCAGCGCGGACAAACGCTCAACGACCTGCGGGTGAGTGATGACGCTGCCGCCGAAACGCGCCCAGACGCTACGGTAGGAACCGGCATCGACCGACTCCCATCCATGCTCCCGGTACAGTCTGAATCTATTGAGCAAAACCTTGCCTTGCCGAGTTAAGACCCGGCCCTTCCTTGATTAGCGATGAAGTGGATGCCGCTCAGCCCGCCTCCGACTGAGCCTCGTCTGCGAATTGGTTGGCATGCAGCCGGGCGTAATAACCGTTCATGGCCAGCAGCTCGGCATGGGTGCCACGCTCGACGATTCGTCCCTGATCCATGACCAGGATCAGGTCCGCCTTCTCGATGGTCGAAAGACGATGGGCGATGACCAGGGTGGTACGGCCATCCATCACACGATCCAGCGCCGCCTGGATATGCCGTTCCGACTCGGTATCAAGGGCCGACGTCGCTTCGTCTAGCACCAGCACTGGGGCATTCTTCAACAACGCCCGGGCAATGGCCAGTCGCTGGCGCTGTCCGCCGGACAGCAGCACACCGTTCTCGCCCACCTCGGTATCGAAGCCTTGCGGCAGCCTGTCGACGAACTCCTTGGCGTAGGCCGCCTCGGCCGCACGCTCGACATCCTCGCGCGGTGCGCCGGCGAGATCGCCGTAAGCGATGTTGTTGGCTACCGAGTCGTTGAACAGGGTCACCTGCTGGGTCACCAGGGCGATGTGGCGACGCAGGTTGCGCAGGCGATAGTCCTCGATGTCGACGCCATCCAGCAGGATTTGTCCGTGTTCATGGTGGTAGAAACGCGGGATCAGATTGGCCAGGGTGGACTTGCCGCTACCGGAGCGCCCCACCAAAGCGACCATCTGGCCCGGTTCGGCCTCGAAGCTGATGTCCTGCAGCACCGGTTTGTCTGTGCCGGGGTACTGGAAGCTGAGATTGCGCACTTCCAGGCGGCCAACGACGCGCTCCTTTTCGATGGTTCCGTTGTCGACTTCCGGCTTCTCGTCGAGTTGCTCAAAGATACTCTCGGCGCCAGCCAACCCTTTCTGAACGGTCGAACTCACTTCGCTCAACTGGCGGATTGGTTTCGGCAGGAGTCCCGCCAGAGTGATGTAAGCCACCAGATCGCCCGCGGATGCATCGCCCCGCAGGAAAAGCACCAGGAACATCAGCAGCGCCATTGCGCTGTAAATGACCAGTTGCAACATCGGGGTATAGACCGCCCCGGTCTTGATCATCTTCAGTTGCTTGTCGGTATTACCGTTGCTGGCGTCCAGAAAGCGTTGCTGTTCGTAAGGCTCACCGCCAAAGCTACGCACCACGCGATACCCCTGGATGGTCTCCGAAGATATGTGCATGACGTCGCCCATAGCGACCTGGATTTTCTTGCTCTGCTTGCGAAATTTTCGACTGGCACTGCCGACCATAAGCGCAATCAGCGGCAGAATCGCAACCATCACCAATGTCAGCTTCCAGTTCATCCACAACAGCGAGGCAAACAGAAAGATCACCGTCATCCCTTCTCGGAACACTACTTTGATCGCATCGGTAGCGGCACCCGTGACCATGGTAACGTTGAACGTGATGCGCGAAATCAGGTGGCCCGAGTTGTTGTTGTCGAAGTAGCGATTGGGTAGAAGCAACAACTGATTGAACAGCGCCACTCGCAGATCATGCACAAGTCCCAGTGAAACCTTGGCCAGGAAGAAGTTGCCGAGAAACGAACCCACACCCTGCCAGATAGCGATCAGCACGATCAGCACAGGCACAGCCTGTATCAGGTTCATGTCCTTGAGGTAGGGAATATGCGGGAGCAAGGCAGCGTGCGGATCGGCCAGCCCATCGACGAAATACTTGAGCACGTAGCCCAGCATCGGCTGACTCGACGCGAAGATCAGGAATCCGATGATGCTGAGAATGAAAAAACCAACATACGGCCTGACATAGCGCAGCAACCGCAGATAAACCTGGAGATCCGATTGCTGGTTAGAATTGGCCACTCTCGATCCCTATTGCTACTCAGAGAAAATAGATGCGGATTGTACCAGCGAACGAAATGCAGCAGTGGCTCGACAAAGGCGAGGTCCTGGAGAAAGACGGCCGCGGCCCCAAGGTCCTGCGCCAGCCGGACGGCCAATTGCTGAAGATTTTCCGGCCACGCCGCCGACTCTGGCTCGCCCGCATGCGCCCTGCTGCACAACGTTTCGCCCGAAACGCCGAACTGCTTGCCGAACGCGGTATCACGACACCAAAGGTCAGCGATTGCATGTGGCTAGACAAGGTCCAGGCCGTCAGCGCCTGCCTCTATGAGCCCCTGCCAGGACACTCGCTGGACCAGCTGTATCGCCACGTGCGCCCCGAGTTCGACGCGTTGCTGCCCGAACTCGCGAATTTCATCCGTGCCCTGCACCAGCGCGGTATCTACTTCCGCTCGCTCCACCTGGGCAACATCCTGCGCTTGCCGGAAGGCGGTTTCGGCCTCATCGACTTCCTCGACATGCGCTTCAAGCGTGGTCCACTCAGCAGTCGATTGGCACGAAGAAACCTTGAGCACCTCAGAGGCTATCTACGCCGCAGCCAGATCGACGACTTCCCCTGGCAGAGCCTGTTACAGGCTTATGGGCAGAGCTTGGCCGAATCTCGTTCGAAGTCACGGTGAGGCCCAGTCGTAAGTTCAGTTCTTCGATCATTCCCCTGCGTAGAGCCTCCAGGCACCTGAACCGGTAGCACTCGGTCCTGACCGGCCCGCCTGGCTAGCGCGTCTATCACCAGCACCAGAGCAACGGGCAACCAGGTAACGAACCAGATCGGTGAAGGCTTGACCCAAGGAGCGGTTCCCTCCGTCAGTACTACGACTCCGGAATACAGCCACAGGGCGACCGCAGCTCTGCCCACTGGAGCCTTGCGATGCTTGAATGCTGCCCAGCCAGCCCAGCACCAGATACCTATCCAGAGCAGCAAACCAAGGACTCCGAACCTAATTCCGATATCCAGAAACAAGTTGTGTGGATGGCGAGCACTGGTTTTCAGTTCCGCGATCTGGATCCAGTACTCCTTGAAGCCAAGGCCATATAGCCAATTCTCCAACATCAGAGAGAATCCGCCCATCCACAACTCGGGACGATACGACAAGCCTCGACTCATCATAAGCGTAGGCTTGAAGACCATGATAACTGCGATCAACACCACAGAAATTGCAACCACTACATAGACGATTCTGCTCCGCAACAACATCCCTACGCCCACTAGGGACAGCATCAGGCTAACCCAAACCCAGCGGCTCTGATTGAAGTAGAGAAAGGCCGCATACCCAACCAGAGCCAGCAATACAGCCGGGATGACCCACGCATGACGCCTGTGCTCCAACCCAAGCATTGCCGTCACGATCGCCAATGCTCCAGTTGCTTGCGCAGCTGGGATGATGACCCGCCACACGCCAACGGAAGCGATCCGATGGTGAAGAACGTAGCCTTGCGTGACATAGAGGTACAGGCAAGTAACCCCGGCAGCAAAACCACCGAATATGCAACACAACAACAAGAGATCCCGGAACCGTTCCTTGAGGTGCATGGCGGCGACCATGACGCCCAATAGACTGAGAGCGATGTAAAAGGGCAATTTTAGCTCGCGAACCTCGTCCCATCCGTCAGAACTCATGACAACAACGAACATGTACCAAATCGAAATTGCGAGATAGAGCCCAGCAAAAACCTTGTGAATCTTCGGATAACTCCTGTGGAACAGGCAAAAATGCCAAAACGCCGGAATCCAGAGAAACAAGATGACGAGTCGGTGATAGTACGTATTGCTTGGCAAGACCCAAGGAGCACACAGAAAACAAACCACACCCAAAACTGCCAGACGAGAAAGCCAAATCCCCAACCGCTCTCTATCCATAACAAAAAACTCAGTCATCGCTTAAATAAATATTGTTTTAACGCACCCAGGTATACCCTGATGCAACTCAAAAACCCAAATTCTCTGAGGACCCCGGACAAATCATGAAAATTTAAAAGACCCGACGCAAGGATATGTTTCTGGACCGCGGCGCGGTTCTTCCTGAACAGACGATTCCTGTTCCTCCGCTCAAGGCTACGCACTTCCTTTTTCACAAAGTTATAGAATCGCTCGTCGCCTTCCTGGCAAATCCTGTCCGCCTCCAGCAAGACCCTCTCATATACGGCTTCCTTGTAGGCCGAAAAGTCCACCTTATGCGTGGCGCTTGCGCGGTGCACCCTGGTCAAGGCAAGTGCCTGCGGATTGTCCAGAAACGCTATATAGGCGCCATGTAGGATGCAGCGCAGCCAGTAATCCCAATCTTCGAGCGCGCGCATCTCAACATCGAATAGACCGACCTTCTCGACAAGCGCTTTTCTGACCACCGCAGCATGAATAGCCATGTTGTTGCCCCTTAGGAACACAGGGAGTGCAACCTCATAACGACCATTTATAACTTTTGACCACTCCTTGACAGAGGACAGGTCAAGCTTGGTAAACAACCTGTTTTCATGCGTTTCTTCGAAATAGCGGAACCGCGAATAGGAAATATCTATATGCGGATTACTCTCGAAGTGCTCAATGTGAGCCCTTAGCTTATCCGGCGTTATAAGGTCATCAGCATCGAGAAAAAGGATGAAGTCTCCCTGAGCAAGTCGTATCCCCGTGTTCTTGGCCGCCGAGGTTCCTGCGTTACTCTGACGTACATACCGGACTCGGAAGTCCTCGGCCATCAGGCCAGACGCAACTGTTTCAGTGCCATCGGTCGAGCCATCATCGACGATGATGGCTTCCCAGTTCTCGTAACTCTGCTGTCGAAGGCATTCGATGGTGCGCGTCAGAAAACGGGCGTAGTTGTAGCAGGGGATTACGACGGAGACCTTGTGATCGACCGGCTGACTGCGAAGTGTTGTTCCCATATCAGCCCTTCCGAGAAAGCATGCGAAAGAGCCCCCGTAGTGTCTTCAGGTTCCATGCACTCAAGGGCAGACCGGCAAGCAGTTCGCGGGCAAGTACCTTGTCCTGGCGGGCGCACTTGAGCAGCATCGAATTGCGGAAACGCGCGCAGACCTCGGGATAAGCAGGGTGGTCACTGAAGCGCGCATAGGTCTTCAGTACGTTATCCACCATGAAGCGGTAGTTCTTGTAAGTGTTGGTGTCGTGTACCCGATAGAGCGCCAGGGGCTCGCCCAGGATGTCTATGAAGTACCCAGCGTGAGTGATCTTCAATTCGATCATCAGATCCTCGAGACGGACGTCTGGCTCGAACCCGCCGACCCGCTCAAGCGCCTCACGACGAAACAGTAGCGTCGGGGCCGGCGCCCCCGGCTTGCGATCAAGAAACACATCCTCGAAATCCAGACGCCGCAATGTAAGCCCACGCGGCTTGCCGCTGGGGATTCCGGCCGCATCGATGGTCTGTATATCACCTGCGCAAATGCCTACTTCTGGCTTGTCGGCCATGTAGGCGACCTGCTTGGCAATGCGGTCCGGGAGCATGATGTCGTCCGAGCCGAAGGGGGCGATCAGGCTACCCTTCGCTCGTGCGATGGTTTCATTGAGAGTTCTCGACAATCCCTTGTTGGCCTGGCAGCGAAAGTCAAAACCATGCACTGCTTGCAGCGCCTGGATGCGTGAGACGCTGTCGTCGCCGGACCCATCATCCACCACCAGCAGCTCAATGTTCGGATAGCTCTGCTCCAGCACACTGCGAATGCTCGCTTCGATGTAGGGCGCGTGGTTGTATGAGGCGATGATCACGCTCACCAACGGCTGGTGGGCATCGTTCGTCAAGGACATGGGATTGCTCAAAATGGGTTGATCCGGTGCCAGAATGACTGCCAGGAGGAAATGGGCTCGATTGACGGCCAGGGTTCTTCCAGCACATTGAAGAGATGCTCTGCCAATAGAAGGTGGGAGAGGTGTTGCTCGACGAATCGTCTACCCGCCTCGGCTATGGCCTGCTCCAGACTCGAATCTTCGCGTAGCCTGGACAGATGCCCGCGCAATTCTTCTAGGTCAGAATACAAAAGCAGGTGAACACCATCTTCAAGGCCGATAGCAGGCTCCTCACTGCCTTGCCGCCAGGCCAGCACGACACAACCGCAGGCCATGGCCTCGAAATTCTTCGCCATGTACTCACCAAGGCCAACGTCGGCACTGACGAAAAAGCGGATCCGGTTGAGCATCTTCCGGTAGGGCTCTCCTGGGGCAGTGCGCAATAGTTGCAGCGAATCCTCTGCCGCCAGGCGATCCAGCAACCGTTTCCGGTCTTGATAGGCAGCGCTGGCGGTCCGGCCTATGAAGCCCAGTTCAATATCCCGCCGCCCCCCTTCGAGAAAGATCAATCGCGGGTCATAGCCCTTGGGAATGAAGTGGACCTTGAAACCTTCGCCCTTCAATCGCTCAGCAACGCTGGCTCCGGTCACGACGACTCGTGCGTTGGGCAACGCCCTGTAGAAGCGGCTGAAGCAACCGCGCCAGCGGGAACTGTCCAAATAGTTCTGGCACGCGTCTTCCTCGTAGATCAATAGGCCGGAAAGCCTGCTGAGGAATCGGGTCTGCCGATAGATGTTCTTGAAATGAAGGTCGACAAGGATCCGATCATAAGCGGACAGGTCCACACCGCTCAGCGTGCGGCGCAAATTGCGCTGAGCGTCCTTGTCGAGGATTTTCAGATCGAGATCGACCTGCCCCCGGAGTCGTTCATAAACGCAGGAAAAGTCGGGCTCTCGTCCGGCCGAGCTGAGCGCCAGGACTTTCATGGGTTTCGGCGCAGCCAAAGACGCAGGGCCTTGCGGCTGTACGACAACTTGAAAATCACCCGCCAGTCCGTTCGCACTGCCTCGCGATAGTACTCGCGGGCGCTTTCCTGATCGCCCGCAAGCAGGCAGGTGCGGAACAGCGACAGGCAACGTTGAGCACGATAGGCGGGTTTGATCGAATGCAGGCTGGCCGGCAGCTTCGCAAAGACTTCATCCACCAGCGCAAGCCCCACTTTGCGAGCTGCTTCGGCGTTGTGGCGCAGGCTGCCGGGGTGCTTGTGGATACGTGCGAGCATCAAGTCGAGGACTTCTACTTGACGCTGGGTCAGGCAGTAGGCGAACACGGGAATGTCCTCGCTGTGTCGCAGGTGTTCAGGATAAGGCCGCTCCAGCAGCAGCTCGCGAAGGAACACGCAGGCGCCATGGCTGAGGGCGATCTTCTTGCCCAGCAGGTAATCCTTCAGGCGTTGCAAGACGTCGCCGGGAACGCTGCTGGCAGGATGTCCGCGTTCGCGGCCGTCGGGCTGGACGGCGACATGACCGGCCAGCCAGAGGCCGACGTCGGGCTGCTGACGCAGCCGCTCGCAGAGGTCAGGCAGCACATCGGGCGCCAGCTCGTCATCCGCATCCAGCAACAGGACGTAGTTGCCCTGGGCCAGCTGCACGCCGTTATTGCGTGCGGCTGAGGGACCGGCATTGGTCTGGCGAACGCCCTGGAAGACCGCACCGTAGCGCTGACTCAGGGCAGTGAAGACTGCCGGGGTGTCATCGGTGGAGCCGTCGTCCACTACCCAGAGTTCGACCTCCGGGGTGGCTTGGGACAGCACCGACTCCACGGCACGCGGGAGCACGCCCGCATAGTTGTAGGTAGGGATGATGACGCTAAGCAGCGGCTTAGCCGACATTGTCATACCAGTCTTTGCCTTCCTTGACGACGAGGATGTCTTCCATGATCAGGTACTGCAGGTCCGAGCCGTAGAACATGTTCAGCGCATCGGTGGGCGAGCAGATCATCGGCTCGCCGCGACGGTTGAGCGAAGTGTTCAGGGACACGCCGTTTCCGGTAAGGACTTCCAGTTCCTTCATCAGGTCATACCAGCGGGGATTGTGGCGACGTTCCAGGACCTGGGCACGGGACGTGCCATCCTCATGCACCACTTCGGCCACGCGGGTCTTCCACTCTTCGTTGACTTCGAAGGTGAAGGTCATGAAGGGCGACGGGTGATCGACCTTGAGCATCTGCGGCGCAACGGTGTCCAGCATCGACGGGCAGAAGGGGCGCCAGCGCTCACGGAACTTGATCTGCTCGTTGATGCGGTCGGCCACGCCGACCGCACTCGGGCAACCAATGATGGAACGGCCGCCGAGGGCGCGCGGGCCGAATTCCATGCGGCCCTGGAACCAGGCCACCGGGTTGCCGTCGACCATGATCTTCGCGATGCGCTGCGGCGTGTTCTCGATGCGCTTGAACACCGGCTTTTGCGGGTGCCTGGCACAGGCGGCAATGACGTCTTCGTTGCTGAACGCCGGACCGAGGTAGACGTGTTCCATCTTCTCGACCGGCACGCCGCGCTTGACCGAGACGTAGGCAGCGGCACCCACCGAGGTACCGGCGTCGCCGGACGCGGGCTGGACGAACAGCTCCTTCACCTCCGGACGGGCGATGATCTTCTGGTTCAGTTTGACGTTCAGCGCGCAACCGCCGGCGAATGCGATCTTGCCGGTCTGGCGGATGATGTCGCCGAGGTAATAATCCATCATCTCCAGCGCCAGCTTCTCGAACAGAGCCTGCATGCTGGCGGCGTAGTGAATGTAGGGGTCGTCGGCAATGTCGCCCTGGCGTTTCGGGCCCAGCCACTCGATCAACTTGGGCGAAAAGTAGAAACCCTTGCCGTTTTCCTTGTAGCGGCGGAAGCCGATGACGTTGGCGTAGTCGGTGTTGATGATCAACTCGCCGTTCTCGAACTTGGCCAGACGCGAGAAGTCGTACTTGGCGGCGTCACCGTAGGGCGCCATGCCCATGACCTTGAACTCGCCATCAAGCATCTCGAAACCGAGGTACTCGGTGATTGCGCCGTAGAGGCCACCGAGGGAGTCCGGATCGTAGAACTCCTTGATCTTGTGGATCTTGCCGTTCTCGCCCCAACCGAAGAAGGTCGTGGCGTACTCGCCCTTGCCGTCGATGCCAAGGATCGCGGTCTTTTCCTTGAAGCCTGAGCAGTGGTAGGCGCTGGAAGCATGGGCCAGGTGGTGCTCCACCGGCTCGATCTTCACCTTCTTGGCATCGAACCCCAGTTGTTCCAGGCACCAGACGATCTTCTTGCGATAGCGCTTGTAGCGACGGTTGCCCATGAGGATGGCGTCCAGCGCACGATCCGGGGCATACCAGTAGCGCTTGGCGTATTGCCAGCGGGCCTTGCCGAACAGGCTGATGGGCGCGAAGGGAATGGCCACGACGTCGACGTCGGAAGGCTTGATACCGGCCTGTTCCAGGCAATACTTGGCCGACTCGTAGGGCATGCGATTCTTCGCGTGCTTGTCGCGCACAAAGCGCTCTTCTTCGGCGGCCGCGATCAGCTTGCCGTCGATATAGAGCGCGGCGGAGGGATCATGGCTGAGGGCGCCGGAAAGGCCGAGAATCGTCAATGCCACGGGGTTAGCCTCTTTCAGGGCAGGTGCTTGGCACCTGCGGTAATCGTTTATCCAGTAGCTGGTGCAATGCCGACTCGGCCGGCCAGTTCCGCAGGAAGCGCGCGCGGTCGCGAGCATAGGCCCGGGCGAAGCTGCGCTCGTTGCGATGCTGGTACACGGCATCGAGATCGATCAGTGTCCAGCGGCCGTCATGCCAGAACAGGTTGTAGCCCTTGAAGTCGCCGTGACTGATGCGCTCGCGGATAAGCGCAGCGAACAGTCGGTCGAGAGCTTGCAGCTCGGCTTCCGGTGGAGCACCAGCCCCATCAGGGTTGTCCAGATAGGGTCGAAAACGGGCGATTATATCTTGCCCGGAGAGATATTCGGTAATCAGGTAGGCCCGGCCGCGCAGCCAGAGAAAACGCCGCTCGAGCACGGCCAGCGGACGTGGCGTAGCGATGCAAAGGAACTCCAGACGGTTACCCTCGCGCCAACTGTGCCAGGCGCGACTCGGGCGCCAGAAGCGCGTCAACCAGTGCAGCAGACCCTTGATGTTGTAACGCTTGACCAGCAGTTTGCGTCCGTCGATCTGGACTTCCGCCACCGTGGCGGTAGCCCCTTGCTTCAGTGAGCGACCCTGCTCAATCGCGGCGTCCGGCGCCTGCAGCAGCCTTTCGAGCCCCGCTTCCGCCTCGCGACGAACCGCGCGCAGGCCGAATGCGCCGCGAACGACACTGAACAGGCTGCAATCACGAGCGATTTTTTTCATGTAGTCACCCAGACGCCAGCGTCGCACCCGGGCGATTTCTTTCTCCAGGGCCTCCAGCGGCAATGCATGCTCGCCGTTGACCAGCAGGTAGTGCACCAGCAGCTCTTCCAGAAAGGCGTCCAGCTCCGCCGGCAATTGGGCAAAGAAGATGCCCAGGTTGGCCAGGACCTTGTCCCTCGGCAGTGGATTGCCGGGGTTTTCAGCGCGGATACCGCCGCCGTCGATCACGTGCAGCTTGCTACCTTGACGCAGCAGGTTGTCCAGGTGCAGGTCTTCCTGGGCGAGCCCGACCAAGTGCAGTCGTGCAATGACCCCAAGCGCTTCGCCCAACACGGCTTGCTGACCGTCGGACAACAGGGCATCGCGCTCCACCTGGCGCCAGGCATCCCAGAGACTTTCCGCTGAGTCCAGATATTCGAACAGCAACCAACCACCTTGCCCTGGCTGCTGCCCTTCATTCAGAAGCGCGGGGGAATCGATGCCCTGTTCATGCAGGGCGCGCGCGCCCGTCAGTTCGCGCTGGAAATGCCGCTCGGCCTTGGCGCCGACCAGCAGCTTGGCCAGCACCTTGCGGCCCTGCCACATCGCCACGCCCACGTAACGCTGCCCGGGCAGCACCCGCAGCAGGCTCTGCAACTCCAGGCCGCCAGCCACATCAAGGTGAATGGGAAGCTGCGGGGTTCGCCCCGCACGGGCCAGGTCAGCCAGAGTCATTGAGCGCGTTCCTTGTCACGCCGGCGACTGGCGAGGCGTGCCAGCCAGTCATTCACGTCCGCCGAATCCTGCCCGCGCTCCAGGTAGCCGGACAGTAGTTCGCGTACCTCGGCTTCGCCCCAGGCATCAGCGCGCCGCACCAAGGCCTCCAGATCCTTGACCCGGTCGCGACGCCCCAGCAGCAAGGGCCGGGTCTTTTCCAAGTCGATCAGACAAGCCTCGAATCCGGCCTGGGTCTCCCGCAGGAATACGTGCTTGGGATAGAAGCAACCGTGCACCTGGCCAGCGTCATGGAGGCGCCGCGCCAGATCCGCCGCCGCGACGATGATCGCCGAGCGCTTCCCTGCGGCCATTGCGGGCCACGCTTCCAGCCAACCGGTGAGCTCGCGCCAACCATCCAGGGCACGGGTCAGCAGGATGGCGCGACGCTCGCCCTCAACCAGGCGATAGCCGAAGAAGGCCGCCTGCAAGGCCGGAACGCCCAGCTTCTGGTAGCGGCAAATGCTGCGGAACTCGCGAGCGAAGGTGGGCTCGCCGATAGGTCGCAGCAGGTTGCGGCTAAGGAAGTTGCTCTGTCGCTTGAGGTAGTAGGTGGCCTCACCCAGATCCAGGCGGAACACACTGCTCCAGCCACCACGACCGGTATTGGGCTCATCGACCGCCTCCAGGCGCAAGGCCCAGAGCGATTCGAAACTGTCCAGGCCGTGGCGGGCGAGAATCTCGCGATCCGCCGCAGCGATGAAGTCGCTCATTCGCGTCCCTCGAAGAACTTGAGGATCTGCCGCACTTGGCGCTTGTCGCGGCTGCGCAGGCGCGATTGATCCCGGTATTGCAGGTAGAAGCGCAGACGCTGGCTGCGACTGAGATGGTGCTTGGCCACCTTGTCCAGGCAGGCCAGATCCTTGATCACCCGATAGTGCAGGAAGGGCCCCCACCAGAAAGTACCGGTAGGGCAGTCGATCAGGAACAGCTCGCCGGCTTCGTCCACCAGCAGGTTGCGCCACTTCAGGTCGTTATGGGCGAAGCCATGCTGATGCAGGCTTCGGGTCGCTTTTGCCAACTGCCGGCTGACGCGGTCGACCCAGCGCGGATCGCTCAGACGCGAATCGCCCTGCCTGGCCATTTCCGCCATGTCGACCGTGCCCTCGAGCTCCCGAGTGATCAGCGCACCACGGTGGAAAACGCCAGCACGACGTTCCTGTCCCCACCCCACAACAGGCGCAGTGGGAATGCCCCATTTGGTGAAGTACTTGAGGTTCTGCCATTCGGCCTTGACTCGCGGCCGACCGAACCAGCGACGCAAACCCTTGCCCGCTGCCCAGTAGCGTTTGACGTAGTAGCGCACGCCACGGTGCTCCACCCGCAGCACCTCGGACAGCGGGTCGCCGGTGATCCAATCACCTTCCACGGCAAATACCTTGTCGAGGTCACCGAACAGCTCCGCGACCTCAGTCTCCAGCCCCTCGGCCAGTTTCCATTGGCTCACGCCTCTCCTCCCCCGGCGTACTTGCGCTCATAGCGCGAGAGCAGGCGCTCGGCCTTCTGCTCGAGCCAGGCCAGCAGACCGATTTCATCCCTCAGGACCTGGCGCAGTGGCTGGCGGAAGTAGGCCTTGAGGAAACGCAGCTTGTCACGCCGGGTCAGGCCGATGTTCAGCGCCGAGAAGTAGAGTCCGGCCAGATCCTTGTCGCGCCAGCGCTTGGGAGTTGCGGCACGGGTTTGCGCACGATGCAGGTCAATCAGCGACAGTTTGAAGTCGTCGGCGGTCACCGGCCGTGCCGTGTGCAGCAGGAAGTGGCAGATATAGCAGTCGCGATGATTGACCCCGGCCCGGTGCATCGTGCCGGTCATGCGTGCCACTTCCTCGATCAACGCCCACTTCAGCCGTACCGGCGGCGGACTGCTCGGCCAATCGACACAGTAGTCTTCAAGGCTGACCGTGGGTGCCAACTCTTCCGTGACAATGAAGGAGTGCTGGCTCGCCGGATTGCTGCCGCGCTCGCCAAAGGCAACGGCGGTCATGGTCGGCACACCGGCCTCGTGCAGGCGCTGGATGGCCGTCCATTCCTGGCCAGCGCCCAGCACGGGCGCCTTCGCAGTGATCAGGTTCTTGACGATCTCACCCCAGCCGATGCCGCGATGGATCTTGACGAAGTAGCCGCTGCCGGCCACTTCGGTGCGCAGGGTGCGACGACCTTCCAGCTCTCGGTAGACCTGGCCCTGGAGCGCTTCCACCTCGACGAAGGCGTCACGCCCGGCCCAGAGGTGCTCGAAAGGGGGCTTCAGGACAAGCTTCATGGGCGCTCCGCGAGAATCACATCCGCTGCGTGCTGCGGCATGCTGTAAAGGTCGGCGCTGTCGGCAAAGGCCAGGCCGTTGGCGCTCCAGCGCGCGCGGGCGGCCGAGTCGGCGAGCATCTCGACAAGCGTGCGATTGAGGCCGTCCTGCTCGAATGGGCTGGGCAGCACGCGGCCGCTGTCCGCCTCGGCGATGTAGTGGGCGTAGCCGCAGACGTCGGTGACCAGCACGGGCAGCCCTGCAACCAGAGCCTCCAGCAATACAGTGCCGGTGTTCTCGTTGTAGGCCGGGTGGATCAGCAGGTCGGCACCCAGCAGGAAGCGCGGGATATCGCTGCGCCCCTTGAGGATGTCCACCTGGTCGGAAATGCCCAGAGTCTTCATCTGCAGCAGGAAAGGCTTGGGATCGTCCTGGCCGATAACGATCAGGCGAGTGCGCTTGCGCAGTTCACGCGGCAGCGCGGCCACGGCCTTGAGACTGCGATCCAGGCCCTTGGTCTTGAAGCCGGAACCGATCTGCACCAGCAACAGGTCGTCATCATTCAGCTTGAACTCACGGCGGAACTCGGCGCGGATGTCAGTAGCGTTGGCCGGTGCGCGGCGATCGGCGGCGATACCCGGCGGCAGCAGGTGGAAGCGTTTGGCCGGCGTGGCGTAGTGCTTGACGAAGAGCGGCTGCTGCACCTCGGAGATCATCAGCACTTCGGTCTTCGATTCAGGGGCGAACACCGCGCGCTCATAATCGGAGAAGTGCTTGTAGCGACCCCAGCGGCGGTAGAGGCCATTGCGCAAGGTCTGCGCCTTGTCCTCGAAGCAAGGATCAGCGGCGTAGTAGACATCCAGACCCGGCATCTTGTTGAAGCCGACCACGCGATCCACCGGGCGGCGCGCCAGGTCCGCCTCGACCCAGGCGGTGAATTTCTCATTGCGCTTGTGGTTGAACAGCGCTTTGACGGGTGCAATCAGCACCTCGAAGCCTTCCGGGACGTCGCCCTCCCAGATCATGGTGTAGACGCGAATGGCATGACCACGACGCTGGCACTCCAGGGCGATGCGCATGAAATCACGCTGCAGGCCACCGAAGGGAAAGTACTTGTAGAGCACGAATGCCAGTTGCATCAGTGGATATCCTCAGTCAGCAGAAGGGCTTCCAGCTGGGTCGCCACGCGCTGCGGATTCAGCCGGGTAAAACATAGCGGCTGTTCACCTTCCAGATCGAACAGGCGGCGATCCTCCACTGTCGGCTTGTAGGCACAGACCTTCTTCAAGCAGGGCGCGCAGGGGAAGTCGCTGCCCAAATGGATCTGCGACCGCCCATAAGCGCCGGTGAAACCCGGGTTGGTCGGGCCGTAAAGTGACAGGGTCGGCACATCCAGAGCGGCAGCCAGGTGGCCGAGACCAGTATCCACCGCCACGCAGGCGCGGGCGCCGGCCACGACCTTGGCCATCCCCGCCAGGGATAACTTGGGGAGCACTGCAGCCTTTTCCAAGCCTTCGGCGATGCGTTCGGCACGTGCTTTTTCCGTCGGATTGCCCCAGGGCAGCCGCACGTGCCAGCCATGGTCGCAGGCGCGCTCGGTAAGTTCGCGCCAATACTTCTCCGGCCAGTGCTTGGTCTCCCAAGTGGTGCCATGGAGGAACAGCAGGTAGGGCGCACCGCTGTGAGCGTCGGCCAGTTGGGCGCGATTCAGACCGTAATTGCCCACCCCTTCAGGCACCCGATAGTCCAGTGCCTGGGCGAACAACTGGCGCACGCGCTCGACTGCGTGCTGCCCCCAGGCCACCGGATAGCGGCGATCATAGAAGTGGCTGGCCACCGGCTCGCGGGCCGAATCACGATCCAGCCCCACCACCGGCGCCTTGGTGTAACGGGTCAGCAGGGCGCTCTTCAGCAAGCCTTGTGCGTCGATCACCAGGTCATAGCGGGTTTCCCGCAGACGGCGCTTGAAGCGGCGCCATTCGCCGCTTCTCAGGGTCTGCCAGAGATTCTTGCGCCAGCGGCGAATCGCCACCGGAATGACTTGCGCCACCGCCGGATGCCAGGCCGGTATCTCGGCAAAACCCTCTTCCACCACCCAGTCGAACTCGATGCCGGGAATCGCCCGCGCAGCATCGGTGAGCGCTGGCAAGGTATGAATGACATCGCCCAGGGAAGACGTCTTGATCAGCAGTACCCGCACTCAGCGACTCTCCACCAGCTCGAGCGGGTCCGGCACCAGGCGGTCCAGGGCTTCGATCACCGGGCGCGGTTTGAGCTCGCGCAGGCAGTTGTAATGGCCGAAGCGGCAAGTGCGCTCGAAGCAGGGGCTGCACTCCAGGCCGAGGCGGACAATCTCCACCTGTTCGGCCAGGGGCGGGGTGAACTGCGGCGAGGTCGAACCGTAAACCGCCACCAGCGGTCGCGCCAAGGCGGCGGCCACGTGCATCAGCCCAGAGTCGTTGGACACCACTGCGCCGGCGCAGGACATCAGGTCGATGGCCTCGGCCAGGCTGGTTTCACCGGCGAGGTTGACCGCTTCTTCGCGCAGGCCCGGGATCAGGCGCATGCGGATGTCTTCGCCCCCCGGGTGGTCGTTCTTCGAGCCGAACAACCAGACCTGCCAGCCGGCCCGGATCTTCAGTTCGGCCACTTTGGCGTAGTGCTCGGCGGGCCAACGCTTGGCCTCGCCGAACTCGGCACCCGGACAGAGCGCCAGCACAGGGCGATCCCGATCCAGGCCGAACTTGGCCAGGGCGGCGTCGCGGCTGGCCGGATCGATCCGCAGCGAAGGGCGTGGATAGGGCTTGGGCAGCTCGGCGCCCGGTTCGAAGGCCAGGGCCATGAAGCGCTCGATCATCAGCGGGTAGCGCTGTTTGTCGAGAACGCGAATGTCATTCAGCAGGCCGTAGCGCATCTCGCCCTTCCAACCGGTGCGCTTGGGAATGCCGGCGAACCAGGGCACCAGCGCCGACTTCAGCGAGTTGGGCAGGAGAATGGCCTGATCGTACTGCCCCAGCAGGGACTTGCCGATCTTGCGCCGCGTGGCGATATCCAGCACGCCGTGGCCGACGGGGAAACTCAGCGCCTGGCGCACTTCCGGCATGCGTTCAAGGATGGGCCGGCTCCACTCAGGGGCCAGCACGTCGATCTCGCAGTCGGGATGGCGGGCCTTCAGGCACTGGAAGAGTGTCTGCGCCATCACCATGTCGCCGACCCAGGAGGGTCCTACGATCAGTATTTTCATAAGGGCAGCTTCAAGCCTCAAGCGACAAGCCGCAAGCTCCAAGCGGTGCGGACCACTTGCAGCTTGCGGCTTGCCGCGTGCAGCTTAGTCGGATTACTTGACCAGGGTGCGCCACTCGCCGTGGGCGGAAGTCTTGCCGGTCACCAGGTCGAAGTAGGCTTTCTGCAGCTTCTCGGTCACCGGACCACGACGACCGATGCCGATCTTGCGGCCATCCACTTCGCGGATCGGGGTGACTTCGGCGGCGGTACCGGTGAAGAAGGCCTCGTCGGCGATGTACACCTCGTCACGGGTGATGCGCTTCTCCACGACCTTGATACCCAGCTCGCCAGCCAGGGTCAGGATGGTGCTGCGGGTAATGCCGTTGAGGCAGGAGGTCACTTCCGGGGTGTACACCACACCGTCCTTGACCAGGAAGATGTTCTCGCCCGAACCCTCGGCCACATAGCCTTCCGGGTCCAGCAGCATGGCTTCGTCGGCGCCGCCGGAGATGGCTTCCTGCAGGGCCAGCATCGAGTTGATGTAGTTGCCGTTGGCCTTGGCGCGCGTCATGGAAATGTTGACGTGGTGGCGGGTGTAGGAGCTGGTACGCACTTTGATGCCATTGACCAGTGCTTCCTCGCCCATATAGGCGCCCCAGTGCCAGGCGGCGACGATCACATGCACCTTCAGACCGGACGCGCGCAGGCCCATGCCCTCGCTGCCGAAGAACACCATCGGCCGCAAGTAGGCGCTTTCCAGGCCGTTCTCACGAACCGCGGCGCGCTGGGCTTCGTTGATCTCTTCCTTGGAGAAGGGAATCTGCATGTTGAAGATATGAGCAGAGTCGAACAGGCGGTCAGTGTGAGCCTGCAGGCGGAAGATGGCAGTGCCGTCCGGAGTGTTGTAGGCGCGTACGCCTTCGAACACGCCCATGCCGTAATGCAGGGTGTGGGTCAGGACGTGAGTGGTTGCTTCGCGCCACGGCACCAGTTCGCCGTCATACCAGATCACGCCATCACGATCGGCCATCGACATATTGCCAGCTCCTCAAGAATTCGATTGGTTCAGCCAGCCGGGTCAGTTCAGACCCAGTTCACGCCAGATCCGCATCACGCCATGGCGCTCCGCGTGGAACTGGTCCCCGCTCACTATCCCAGGCTGCTTCTGCAAGGCCTGGCGGTGGGCCGCTGAACGGTAGGCTTTGTAGGCTTCCTGCAGCAGGCGCACCTCGTCGCCAGCCAGCAGGTTTGCCTGCTCCAGGCCATCCAGAATGCGGATGTTATCGGTGTAACGCACCAGTTCAGGGTGCTGTCGCGACCAGGCCAGGGCCGCATATTGCACCATAAATTCGATATCGACGATACCGCCGGCATCCTGCTTCAGATCGAAGGAGGCCGCGGCCTCGAAGGCACTCGACCCTGTTCCGGCAGCGGTTTCGCGGGTGCCAAGGTTGCCGCGCATCTTGGCGCGCATCTCGCTCACCTCTGCGCGCAGCCCGGGCAAATCGCGCTCGCGGCCGAGCACCGCCAGGCGCACCTGCTCGAAGGCGGCGGCGACCCGCGGCGAGCCCACCAGCACCCGCGCACGCACCAGCGCCTGGTGCTCCCAAGTCCAGGCTTCGTTCTCCTGGTAGCGCTGGAAGGCACCCAGGGAACTGACCAGCAGGCCCGCCGCACCGGATGGACGCAAGCGCATGTCCACCTCGTACAGGGCTCCGGAGGTGGTCTGGGTTGTCAGCAAATGGATGATGCGCTGCCCCAGGCGAGTGAAGAACTGCGCGCCGTCGATGGGTTTGTCGCCATCGGTTTCGGCCTGGGGATCGCCATCATGGATGAACACCAGGTCCAGATCCGAGCCATGGCCGAACTCGAGGCCTCCCACCTTGCCATAGCCGACGATGACGAAGTCCGGATCGCAGAGACTGCCGTCGGCGCGCTTCGGCATGCCGTACTTGGCCACGGTCTGGCGCCATGAAAGGGCCAGCACCTGATCGAGAATGGCCTCGGCCAGCCAGGTCAGGTAGTCGCTGACCTTCATCAGCGGCAAGGTGCCGGCTATTTCCGAAGCCGCTACCCGCAGACTGTGGGCCAGCTTGAAGTGGCGCAGGGCCTCCATCTGCTGCTCCAGATCGTCTTCGGGTATCCGCGTCAGGCGCTCGCGCAGTTCGGCCGCCAGCTCCGGCGCCAGCGGCGGACGGTAGAGGCGGCCCTCATTGAGCAGCTCATCCAACAACAGCGGGAAGCGGGTGATCTGCTCGGCGATCCAGGGGCTGGCCGCACAGAGCTCAATCAAACGCTGCAGGGCGCCGGGGTTTTCGGTCAGCAGCACCAGGTAGGCGGAACGGCGCGCTACCTTTTCCACCATGGGCAGCACCCGTTCCAGCACCAGGTCAGGCGTGTGATGCTCCACGGTCAGGCTCAGCAGGCGCGGTATGAAAGCATCCAGCCGCTCGCGTCCGAGGCGCTGCATGGCACGCACTTGCGGGCCATTGCGCAGGTCGGTAAGGCGGCGCCAGGCTGCAACGGGCTCGGCGAAGCCGGCTTCGCCCAGCTGACGGCATGCACTCTCCTCGTCCAGCGCCTCTTCCCAGAGCGGAAGCCATTCGCCACCGATGCAGCTTTCACCGTCGCCCCCCTCTTCGTCATCCGGATCGGCGATCACCTGCTGGAAATGCCACTCGACACGCCCGCGCCAGTGCATCAGGCGCTCATGGAAGCTCTCCCAGCCGTCAAAACCCATGATGAAGGCGACACGCGCTCGATCCAGCTCACTATCCGGCAGCATCTGCGTCTGGCGGTCGGCGATTGCCTGCAAGGCATGTTCGGTATACCGGAGGAATTCGTAGCCTTCTTTCAATTCGGCAACCACCGGCGGCGGCAGGTAGCCCTGACCCTCCAAGGTCTCCAGTACCGTCAGCAGCGGTCGCTGCTGCAGACTGAGGTCGCGGCCGCCGTGAATCAGTTGAAAGGCCTGGGCGATGAACTCAACTTCGCGAATGCCTCCGGAGCCGAGCTTGACGTTCTCGGTCATGCCCTTACGCCGCACCTCCTGCTGGATCAATTGCTTCATCGACCTCAGCGCTTCGATGGCAGAAAAGTCCAGGTAGCGGCGATAGACGAAGGGACGCAGCATCTGCAGCAACTGGGCGCCAGCCGCTTGGTCGCCGCCCACCACCCGCGCCTTGATCATGGCGTAGCGTTCCCAGTCACGCCCCTGGTCCTGGTAGTACTGCTCCAACGCATTGAAGCTGAATACCAACGACCCGGATGAGCCGTAAGGACGCAGGCGCATATCCACGCGGAAGACGAATCCGTCCACAGTGATGGCGTCCAGCGCCTTGATCAGCCGCTGGCCGAGGCGCGTGAAGAACTCCTGATTGTCCAGGGCGCGCTTGGCACCTTCAGTCTCACCGCCCTCGGGGTAGCCGAAGATCAGGTCGATGTCCGAGGACAGGTTCAGTTCATGGGCCCCAAGCTTGCCCATGCCCAGCACTACCAGATGCTGTGGAAGGCCAGAGCGACGGCCGATGGGCGTGCCGAACTGGGCGCAATGGCGGCTGTAAAGCCAGTGGTAAGCGAGGTCGATGCAGGCGTCTGCGAGGTCGGAGAGGTCGCGACAGGTTTCCGCAAGATCCGCCTGACGGGTCAGGTCGCGCCAGATAATGCGCAACTGCTGGCGGTGGCGGTAGCGGCGCAGCCGTCGCCCAAGGTCGTCTTCTTCCACGCAGTCTTCCAGCAGCTCCGCGACCTGGGTGCGCAACTCGCCGGGTGCCAGCGGTCGCTCCAACTCACCAGAGGCAGCCAGCGCCAGCAGCATGAGCGGATCGCGCTGCGCCTGTTCGGCGACGAAATCACTGGCGGCACTGACTCGCCCAAAGGCTTGCCGCCGCTCGTCGGGCCAGCTGTCGAAGTCCTGGGACTGATCAGCGAGGGCAGTGCGGAAAGCAGACAGCGCCCGATCGGCGCTGGGCTGGAGGGTGGCCGACAAGGCGGCCAGCGACGGCAAGCTCATGGTCTATCCTTTCTGGGCTGCGGGCCGAGGCTGGACCCGCAGCTGGCGCAGCGGTGGCGGAACAGCTCTAACTCGGGGCTTTCAGCCGACTGCGCCGCGCAGTCTGTAGTTTTACTACGAAAGATTGTATCCAGAGTGCTGAAACCTTCGTCGATTTGTAGTAAAACTACACGAGCCCGGCCCTACCCCCGGTAACAAGAATTTCGCCGCGACCGCCCCACAAGGCCGGCCGTGACCACTGGCATCCGATTCTGGAAGCCTTTCCGCCCTGGAGCAAGCCATGCAAGACCTCGATCCCGTCGAAACCCAGGAATGGCTGGATTCCCTGGAGTCCGTACTCGACAAAGAAGGCGAAGACCGCGCGCATTACCTGCTGACCCGCATGGGTGAGCTGGCCACCCGCAGCGGCACCCAACTGCCCTACGCCATTACCACGCCGTATCGCAACAGCATCCCGGTAACCCACGAAGCACGCATGCCTGGCGACCTGTTCATGGAACGCCGCATTCGCTCGATGGTGCGCTGGAACGCCCTTGCGATGGTGATGCGCACCAACCTGCACGACCCGGATCTGGGCGGTCACATTTCCAGCTTCGCTTCCTCGGCGACCCTCTACGACATCGGTTTCAACTACTTCTTCCAGGCTCCTACCGAGGAGCACGGTGGCGACCTGATCTTCTATCAGGGCCACGCATCCCCCGGCATCTATGCTCGCGCCTTCCTCGAAGGCCGCATCAGCGAAGAGCAGATGACCAACTTCCGCCAGGAAGTGGACGGCAAGGGCCTGTCCTCTTACCCGCACCCCTGGCTGATGCCGGACTTCTGGCAGTTCCCCACAGTATCCATGGGCCTCGGCCCGATTCAGGCCATCTACCAGGCCCGCTTCATGAAGTACCTGGAAAGCCGCGGCTTCATCCCCGCCGGCAAGCAGAAGGTCTGGTGCTTCATGGGTGACGGCGAGTGCGACGAGCCGGAATCCCTTGGCGCCATCTCCCTGGCCGGCCGCGAGAAGCTGGACAACCTGATCTTCGTCATCAACTGCAACCTGCAGCGCCTTGACGGCCCGGTTCGCGGCAACGGCAAGATCATCCAGGAGCTGGAAGGTGTCTTCCGCGGCGCCCAGTGGAACGTGAACAAAGTGGTCTGGGGCCGGTTCTGGGACCCGCTGTTCGCCAAGGACACCGACGGCTCCCTGCAGCGCCGCATGGACGAAGTCGTCGACGGCGAGTACCAGAACTACAAGGCGAAGGACGGCGCGTACGTCCGCGAAAACTTCTTCAACTCGCCAGAGCTCAAGGACATGGTCAAAGACCTCTCCGACGACGAGATCTGGAAACTCAACCGTGGCGGCCACGACCCCTACAAGGTCTATGCGGCCTACCACCAGGCGGTCAACCACAAGGGCCAGCCCACCGTCATCCTGGCCAAGACCATCAAGGGCTACGGCACCGGCGCGGGCGAAGCGCAGAACACCGCCCACAACACCAAGAAGGTCGACGTCGAGAGCCTGAAGCAGTTCCGCGACCGCTTCGACATCCCGGTCAACGACGCCGACCTGGAAAAACTGCCGTTCTACCGTCCGCAGGAAGGCAGCGCCGAGTACAAGTACCTGCACGAGCGCCGCGCCGCCCTGGGTGGCTACATGCCGCAGCGCCGCGTCAACAGCTTCGGCATCCCCACTCCGCCGCTGGAGACCCTCAAGGCCATCCTCGACGGTTCGGGCGATCGTGAAATCTCCACCACCATGGCCTTCGTGCGCATCCTTGCGCAGCTGGTCAAGGACAAGGAACTGGGCCAGCGCATCGTCCCGATCATCCCGGACGAAGCCCGTACATTTGGCATGGAAGGCATGTTCCGCCAGTTGGGCATCTACTCCTCGGTCGGCCAGCTCTACGAGCCGGTGGATAAGGACCAGGTGATGTTCTACAAGGAGGACAAGAAGGGCCAGATCCTCGAGGAAGGCATCAACGAAGCGGGCGCCATGTCCTCGTTCATCGCGGCCGGCACCTCCTACAGCAACCACAACCAGCCGATGCTGCCGTTCTACATCTTCTATTCGATGTTCGGCTTCCAGCGTATCGGCGACCTGGCCTGGGCAGCCGGCGACAGCCGTGCTCGCGGCTTCCTGATCGGCGGCACCTCCGGCCGGACCACTCTGAACGGCGAAGGCCTGCAGCACGAAGACGGCCATAGCCACCTGATGGCGGCCACCATCCCGAACTGCCGCACCTACGACCCCACCTACGGCTACGAGCTGGCGGTGATCGTGCGTGAAGGCATCCGCCAGATGACCGAAGAGCAGCAGAATATCTTCTACTACATCACCGTGATGAACGAGGCCTACCAGCAGCCCGCGCTGCCGGTCGGGGCCGAAGAAGGCATCATCAAGGGCATGTACCTGCTGGAAGAAGACAAGAAGGACGCCGCCCACCACGTGCAGCTCCTGGGCTCGGGCACCATCCTGCGCGAAGTCCGCGAAGCGGCGAAGATCCTCCGCGACGAGTTCAATGTCGGCGCTGACGTCTGGAGCGTCACCAGCTTCAACGAACTACGCCGCGAAGGCCTGGCGGTCGAGCGTCACAATCGCCTGCACCCGGAACAGAAGCCGCGTCAGACCTACATCGAGCAGTGCCTGGCCGGCCGCAAGGGTCCGGTCGTGGCCTCCACCGACTATATGAAGCTTTTCGCCGACCAGATTCGTCAGTGGGTACCGAGCAAGGAATACAAGGTTCTCGGCACAGACGGTTTCGGCCGCAGCGACACCCGCAAGAAACTGCGTCACTTCTTCGAGGTTGACCGTCACTGGGTGGTCCTCGCGACCCTGGAAGCCCTGGCGGATCGCGGTGAGATCGAACCCAAGGTCGTGGCCGAGGCCATCGCCAAGTTCGGTATCGATCCTGAAAAACGCAACCCGCTGGACTGCTGAGGAGACGCATTGTGAGTGAACTGATTCGCGTACCCGACATCGGCAGCGGCGAAGGTGAAGTGATCGAGCTGTTCGTCAAGGTTGGCGACCGCATCGAAGCCGATCAGAGCCTGCTGACCCTGGAGTCTGATAAGGCCAGCATGGAGATTCCCGCGCCCAAGGCCGGTGTGATCAAGAGCCTGAAGGTGAAGCTGGGCGATCGCCTGAAAGAGGGCGACGAACTGCTGGAGCTGGAAGTCGAGGGTGCTGCAGCTGCAGCTCCAGCGCCCGCTCCGGCCGCGGCTCCCGCCCCCAAGGCCGAAGAAAAGCCCGCTGCCCCGGCGCCGGCTGCTGCCTCTGCGACCGCCAGCTCCAGCGTGCAGGAAATCTTCGTCCCGGATATCGGCTCTGCCGGCACCGCCAAGGTCATCGAGGTTCTCGTCAAGGCCGGCGACACGGTGGCAGCCGAGCAGTCCCTGATCACCCTTGAGTCCGACAAGGCCAGCATGGAGATTCCCTCCCCTGCCGCCGGCGTGGTGGAGAGCGTCGAGGTCAAGCTGGATGCTGACGTCGGCACTGGCGACCTGATCCTCAAGCTGCGAGTAGCCGGAGCAGCACTGTCCGCGGCCCCGGCCCAGGCCGCTGCACCTGCCGCTGCACCTGCCGCCGCACCGGCTGCCGCGCCAGCGCCTGCCCCGGCGGCAGCCGCATCGGTGCAGGACATCAAGGTTCCGGACATCGGCTCGGCCGGCAAGGCCAAGGTCATCGAAGTACTGGTCAAGGCCGGCGATACCGTCGAAGCCGAGCAGTCGCTGATCACCCTGGAGTCCGATAAGGCCAGCATGGAAATCCCCTCGCCGTCCGCCGGCGTGGTGGAAAGCGTCGAAGTGAAGCTGGACGCCGAAGTCGGTACCGGTGACCTGATCCTCAAGCTCAAGGTCGCAGGAGCTGCTCCCGCAGCGGCCGCAGAGCAACCGGTCCATCGCGTACCCGAGGGCGCCCACCCGGTCGCAGCCGCCGAGGTCACTGCTATTGCCTCGCTGGCCGCAGCGGCTGCAAGCACCACCGGCATCCCGGCCCGTTCCAGCGGGGCCAAGGTCCACGCAGGCCCGGCGGTTCGCCAACTGGCCCGCGAGTTCGGCGTCGAGCTGAGCGCAGTCCCGGCCACTGGCCCGCACGGTCGCGTCCTCAAGGAAGACGTGCAAGCCTACGTCAAGGCCATGATGCAGAAGGCCAAGGAAGCCCCGGCCGCCGCCGGTGCAACCGGTGGTGCTGGCATCCCGCCGATCCCGGTTGTGGACTTCAGCAAGTTCGGCGAAATCGAAGAAGTGGCCATGACCCGCCTGATGCAGGTGGGTGCCGCCAACCTGCATCGCAGCTGGCTCAACGTCCCGCACGTGACCCAATTCGATTCGGCCGATATCACCGAGCTGGAAGCCTTCCGGGTTGCCCAGAAGGCCGTGGCGGAAAAGGCCGGCGTCAAGCTGACCGTCCTGCCGCTGCTGCTCAAGGCTTGCGCCTACCTGCTCAAGGAACTGCCGGACTTCAACAGCTCCCTGGCCCCCAGCGGCAAGGCGCTGATCCGCAAGAAGTACGTGCACATCGGCTTCGCCGTGGACACCCCGGACGGCCTGCTGGTGCCGGTCATTCGCGACGTCGACCAGAAGAGCCTGCTGCAGCTGGCCGCCGAAGCCGCCGAACTGGCGGAGAAAGCGCGCACCAAGAAGCTGTCCGCCGATGCCATGCAAGGCGCCTGCTTCACCATCTCCAGCCTCGGCCACATTGGCGGCACCGGTTTCACGCCGATCGTCAATGCGCCTGAAGTGGCGATCCTCGGGGTGTCCAAGGCCGCGATGCAGCCGGTATGGGATGGCAAGGCCTTCCAGCCGCGTCTGATGCTGCCGCTGTCGCTGTCCTACGACCACCGCGTGATCAACGGCGCTGCTGCCGCGCGCTTCACCAAGCGCCTCGGCGACGTGCTGGCGGATATCCGCACCATGCTGCTGTAACCGTTTGCAATTCGCGAGCACGCCACGCTCGTACCTCAACCCCGCCCCCTGAGGCGGGGTTTTTTTTGCTGCTGGATATCCCCCACCCTCTCGGTGACTGCGCGGTTCCGCACATTTCCAACCGTCTTTTCTCCACTCGCGAAAAGCACGGTGCGGCGCGCTTGCCAGTGCCATCATCATGATGCACCCTTGCCCGATGCGTTCAAGAAGTAGGCCGGACCCTCTTCCGGTCAGAGAAGTGGAAGCCTAGCGCCCAATGAAGAGCCATCCCGATGCCACCAGCCGTACGGTGGCCGAGATAGTGACGCAATTGCCCGTCCCCTCGCGGCTGGGCCTGATGCGTTTCGAGCGGCTCAATGAGGCCAGTTGGGCGATGCTCTTTCTCGACCCTGCCTGCGAACGCACATTCGGCCTGCCGGCCAGCGAACTCTGCGCCCTGATCGACGCCCCTTACGCCAGCCTGATGGAACCGGAGATCCGCTACCGGTTGCACGACGAGGTGCAACTTCAACTGGCCGCGCACCCGCATTACTCCATCCAGTACACCCTGCACACGCCCAAGGGCCCACTGCTCCTGCAGGAAGTCGGCGAGCCGTTCCAGCAGCACGGGCGGCAGCTGCTGCGTGGCTACCTGCTGGTGGCCGGCGAGTCACCGGAGCACCAGGAACGGCTGAAAAACCTCGATCTGGAGGCCCAGAACAGCCGGCTGCGCACATCCCTGGAGCTCTACAAGCGTTCCCAGGACGACCATCTGCAACACCTGGTTCGCTCCCGTGCCCAACAGAGCCTGATCGTCCGCCTGGCGCGACATCGTTACATGTCCAGCAACCCAGCCGAGGAAGCCGCCCAGCTCATCACCCAGGCTGCCTGCGAAGCCTACGACGTAGCGCGTGCCGGCATCTGGATGCTCGAAGGCACCCAATTGGTAGCGGTCAGCTTGTTCCGCCGCGACCAGGACCACCATGTACACCCGCGCGCCATGGAGATGAGCCAGTTCCCGCATTACCTCGATGCCCTGCAAAGCGGACGTGTCATTGACGCCCACAATGCGCAGAGCGACCCGCGCACCAGCGAACTGGCCAAGGGTTACCTCAAGCCCCAGGGCATCAGCGCGATGCTCGACGCCAGCATCCGCATCGGTGGCGAAGTGGTCGGCGTGCTCTGCCTGGAACATACGGGCGCGCCACGCGTCTGGCAGACCGACGAGATCGCCTTCGCCGGCGAGCTGGCCGACCAGTTTGCACAGGTGCTGGTGAATCAGCAGCGGCGCCACGCTACCAGCGCGCTGCACCTGTTCCAGCGCGCCGTCGAGCAAAGTGCCAGCGCCTTCCTGCTGGTCGATCGCGACGGCCTGGTGGAGTACGTCAATCCCAGTTTCACCGCCATCACCCAGTACAGTGCCGACGAAGTGCACGGTCGCCGACTGTCGGACCTGCCAGCCCTGGAAAACCTCAGTGAACTGCTATTCGACACCGGCTCCGGCCTAGCGGCCTGCAATAGCTGGCAAGGCGAATTCCGCAGCCGGCGCAAAAACCTCGAGCCTTACTGGGGCCAGCTGTCGATCTCAAAAGTATTTGGCGAGGACGGCGAGCTCACCCACTACATCGGCATCTACGAAGACGTCACCCAAAGCAAACTGGCCCAGCAGCGCATCGAGAAGCTGGCCTATACCGACAACCTCACCGGCCTCGGCAACCGTCCCTACTTCATCCGCACCCTCGAAGAGCGCTTCCAAAGCGACCGCGAGACCCCGCTCTGCCTGCTGCTGGTGGACATCGACAACTTCAAGCGGATCAACGACAGCCTCGGCCACCAGACTGGGGACAAGTTGCTGGTAAGCCTGGCCCGGCGCCTGCGCAATAGCCTGAGCCCCAACGGCATCCTGGCGCGCTTTGCCAGCAACGAGTTTGCCGTATTGCTTGACGGTGCCGACCTGGATAGCGGCCAACGCATCGCCGCCCAGGTCCTGCAAACCCTGGACAAGCCGTTGTTCGTCGACAACCAACTGATCAACGTCACTGGTTCCCTGGGGCTCGCCTGTGCGCCGCAGCACGGGCGCGACCCGCAGACCCTGATGAAGCACGCAGGCCTGGCACTGCACAAGGCCAAGGCCAACGGCAAGCACCAGCTGCAGCTGTTCACCGAGGCTCTGAATGCCGAGGCCAGCTACAAGCTATTCGTCGAAAACAACCTGCGCCGCGCCCTGGCACAGAACGAGCTGGAAGTCTTCTACCAACCCAAGCTCTGCCTGAAGACCGGCCAGTTGCTCGGCATGGAAGCCCTGCTGCGCTGGCACCACCCGGAAAAGGGCATGATCAGCCCGGACCAGTTCATCAGCGTGGCGGAAGAGACCGGCATGATCATTCCCATCGGCAAATGGGTGATCCGAGAAGCCTGCCGCATGTGCAAACGCCTCAGCGCTGCCGGGCTAGGCGACCTACAGGTGGCCATCAACCTGTCGCCTAAGCAGTTCAGCGACCCGGACCTGGTGGGTTCCATCGCTGCGATCCTCCATGAAGAGCAGCTACCACCGAAGCACCTGGAGCTGGAACTCACCGAAGGCCTGCTGCTGGAAGCCACCGAAGACACCCGGCACCAGCTCAACCATCTGAAAAACCTTGGCCTGACCCTGGCCATGGACGATTTCGGCACCGGTTACTCGTCGCTCAGCTACCTGAAGAAATTCCCCATCGACGTGATCAAGATCGATCGCAGCTTCATCAAGGACATCCCCGACAGCCAGGACGACAAGGAGATCACGTCTGCCGTGATCGCCATGGCTCACAAGCTCAAACTCAAGGTGGTCGCCGAAGGTATCGAGACGGCCGCCCAGCTCGGCTTCCTGCGCCGGCAGCACTGCGATGTGGGCCAGGGCTACCTGTTCGACAAACCGATCTCCGGCAAGCACCTGTTCGAAAACCTCGTCCGCTACCCCTGCCGCAAAGGCGTCTGAACAGTCGTTGAAAAACGACTGCGCAATCGGGGTAACATCGGGATTCATTGCAATCCCGAGGAGACGGCTGATGGTCCTGCGTTCGCAAATACTCGCTCACAAACTCGAGCTGCCAAGCGCCGCTCAGGCCCTGCCCGGCCGCGAGACACCGATGCCGGTGCCCGACAGCCACTACGTCAATGGTCGCCCGCTGCAAGGCCCCTTCCCCGCCGGCCTGCAAATGGCGCAATTCGGCCTGGGCTGTTTCTGGGGCGCTGAAAGGCGCTTCTGGCAACAGCCGGGGGTCTGGACCACGGCTGCCGGCTACGCGGGCGGCTTCACCCCGAACCCCACCTATGACGAAGTCTGCTCCGGCCTGACCGGGCACACGGAGGTGGTACTGGTGGTGTTCGATCCGCAAAAAATCAGCTTCAACGAGCTGCTGAAGGTGTTCTGGGAAGCCCACAACCCGACCCAGGGCATGCGCCAGGGCAATGACGTTGGCACCCAGTACCGCTCCGCCATCTTCTGTTATGACAAAGAGCAACTGGCCGCCGCCCGTGCGAGCCAGGAGCGCTTCCAGGCCGAGCTGGAGAATTCCGGATTCGGCGCCATCACCACCGAAGTCCGCGAGGCGCCAGCCTTCTATTACGCCGAGGCTTATCACCAGCAGTACCTGGCGAAGAATCCCGACGGCTACTGCGGCCTGGGCGGCACTGGGGTCTGCCTGCCCGCCTGAAGTCGGGCAGGCGGGGTGACTGTCGAAGGGTTAGACTCACGTGGCCAATCGCCACCCAGCCTCCGGTATGTCGCCCCAAACTCACTACATCCATCCCGACCAGCTCTGCATCGGCCTCTATATCCAGCTGGAGCTGAGCTGGCTGGAGCACGACTTCACCTTCAGCAACTTCAAAATCAAGGATGAAGGGCAGGTTCGTGCCTTGCAGGCGCTGGGCCTTCAGCGGCTGCGCTACGACCCCGCTCGCAGCGACTGCAAGCCCCTGCCCCTTGAAACGCCCGAAGTGCCGGTGCCAGCCCCGCCACCTGAAGACTCAGAGACTCGCGCGCGCAAGGCTCGAGCCGAAAAGCTCCGCGAACTGCGTCGGCGGGTAGCCGAGGTGGACCGCCGGTTCCTTCAGGCCAGCCAGCAGGTCAAGAACCTCAACCAGACCCTGCGCAGCCGTCCGGAGGAGGCGATCCAGCATGCCGGCGTCATCGTCGGCGGGCTGGTGGAAACCCTGCTGGGAGAACCCGGTGTCGTGCTGCACAGCATTACCAGCAAGGGGGCCGAGGACAGCTATTACCACGCCCTGAATGTCACCGTGCTGGCGCTGCTGCTGGGCCGCCAGCTCGGCCTTGATAGCGAGGCCTGCCACAGCCTGGGACTTGGCGCCCTGCTGCATGACATCGGCAAGATGGAAGTGCCGAGCAAGGTACTGCTCAAGCCCGAGCCCCTGACCCGCGCCGAGCAGCAGTTCCTGCAACTGCACACCGAATTCGGCCTGCGCATGGGTCAACGCCTGATGCTGGACGACGAGGTGCTACGCATCATCCACGAGCACCACGAGCATTGCGACGGCAGCGGCTATCCCCGCGGCCTGCGGGAGGCGGGCATCGGTCGGCTGAGCAAGCTGGTGGCCATCACCAACCAGTTCGACAACCTGTGCAACCCGCTCGACCCACGAAACGCCCTCAGCCCCCATGAGGCCCTGGCGCTGATGTTCAAGCAGCAGCGTTCACACTTCGACGAGGTGGCCCTGAAGGCATTCATACGTGCCATGGGCGTCTACCCGCCCGGCAGCCTGGTGCAGCTGGATGACGAGCGTTACGCCCTCGTACTGGGCATAAACCCGGGCCAGCCGCTGCGACCGACCCTGATCGTCCACGCCCCGGACGTGCCCAAACAGGAGGCGCTGATCCTCGACCTGGAACAGGAGTCGCACCTGTCCATCGCCCGCAGCCTGCGGCCGGCGCAGTTACCGCTGGAGGTGCTGGAATACCTCAACCCGCGGCAACAACTGACCTACTACGTGGAGCCTCGCCCCGGACGAGGCTGATCACTCGGCGATCAGCCAGTCCAGTTGCCAGCCACCCTTGCTTTGCGCCAGGCGCTCGGCGAGCCAGGGCAGGACCTGGCGCAGTTCGTCCTCGATGCCCCACGGCGGGTTGGCGATGACCAGGCCTGAACCGTTCAGCCCGGAATCCGCAGTGTCAGCCGCATGCACCCGCAGTTCTGCACGCAGCAGTTTGGGCGCGCCACTGGCCTGCAGCCCCTGGTAGAAGCGCTTGAGCTGGCGCTGGTCCTTGATCGGGTACCAGATGGCGACCACCGTCTGGCGCATGCGGCCGATGGCTTCCTTCAGGGCGGTGACACAGCGCTCCAGTTCGTCCGCCTTTTCGAAGGGCGGATCGATGAGCATCAGCGCGCGCTTTTCCGCCACAGGCAGCAGCGCCCGCGCCAGGTGCCACCCTTCCCCCAGGTGCACGGCGACACGGCGGTCACCGGCCATGTTGTCCCGCAACAGCAGGCCGTCTTCCGGGTGTTTCTCGTTCAGTTGCAGGCGGTCCTGGGGACGCGTCAGGCGCCGCGCCAATTCCGGCGAGCCGGGGTAAAAACGCAGGCTGCCATCCGGGTTCATCTCATGGATCACCTGCAAGTAGTCGGCCATCGGTGCCGGCAGGTCGGGCAGGTCCCAGAGGCGACCGATGCCCTCGCGCCATTCATCGGTGCGGCTGGCCTGGTCCCCCAGCAAGTCATAGAGGCCGACGCCGGCATGGCTGTCGAGGTAGGCAAAGGGGGCCTCCTTGCGCGACAGCAGGGCGATCAGGCGGGCCAAGGTCAAGTGTTTGAGTACGTCGGCGTGGTTGCCGGCGTGGAAGGCATGGCGGTAGTTCATGGAGAGTCCTCGCAAGGCGCGCATTCTATCAGCCAGTGGCTCACCACGGCTTCACCCCCTTTATCACGCTCATGGATGTTGCTAGGCGCCCTTCATTCACCGATCTAGACTCAGACGATCCCACCGGAGAGCCACCATGTCCGAGACCCTGCTCAGTTCCCGCAACCTGGCCTTCGAACTCTACGAAGTGCTGGACGCCGAAGCCCTGACCCAGCGCGAGCGATTCGCCGACCACAACCGCGAAACCTTTGACGCAGCCCTGGGCACCGCCCGCAGCATCGCCGAAAAGTTCTTCGCTCCGCACAACCGCAAAGGCGACGAGCAGGAGCCGGAGTACGTCGATGGCGCCGCCACCCTGATCCCGGAAGTGAAGCCGGCAGTCGACGCCTTCCTCGAAGCCGGATTCCTCAACGCCACCCGCAGCTTCGAACAAGGCGGCATGCAGTTGCCGACCTTGCTGTCCCAGGCCTGCTTCGCCCACTTCCAGGCCGCCAACGTCGGCAGCTCGGCCTACCCGTTCCTGACCATGGGCGCGGCCAACCTGATCGAGAGCTTCGGCAGCGACGAGCAAAAACAGCGGTTCCTGCAACCGATGATCGATGGCCGCTTTTTCGGCACCATGGCCCTGACCGAACCCCATGCCGGCTCGTCCCTCTCGGACATCCGTACCCGCGCCGAACCTGCCGCCGATGGCACCTATCGCATCAAGGGCAACAAGATTTTCATCTCCGGCGGCGACCACCCGCTGGCGGACAACATCGTGCACATGGTCCTGGCCAAGCTGCCGGACGCCCCGCCCGGCGTGAAGGGCATCTCGCTGTTCATCGTGCCCAAGTTCCTGGTCAACGACGATGGCTCCCTCGGCAAGCGCAACGACGTGATCCTGGCCGGCCTCTTCCACAAGATGGGCTACCGAGGCACCACCTCTACTGCGCTGAACTTCGGCGATAACGGTGATTGCGTCGGTTATCTGGTAGGCAGACCGCACACCGGCCTTTCCTACATGTTCCAGATGATGAACGAGGCGCGCATTGGTGTCGGCATGGGCGCGGTGATGCTCGGCTACGCCGGCTACCTCTATTCCCTCGAATACGCCCGCGAGCGCCCGCAGGGTCGACTGCCAGACGGCAAGGACCCAACCTCGCCCCAAGTCTCGATCATCCAGCACGCCGACGTGCGTCGCATGCTGCTGACCCAGAAAGCCTATGTGGAAGGCGCCTTCGACCTTGGCCTGTACTCGGCGCGCCTGTTCGACGATACGCAGACGCTGGCCACCGAGGAGGAGCGCCAGCAGGCCCACGAGCTGCTCGACCTGCTCACCCCGATCGTCAAATCCTGGCCTTCGGAGTTCTGCCTCAAGGCCAACGAGCTGGCGATCCAGATACTCGGCGGCCATGGTTACACCCGCGAATACCCGGTGGAGCAGTACTACCGCGACAACCGTCTGAACCCCATCCATGAAGGCACCCACGGCATCCAGTCCCTCGACCTGCTGGGCCGCAAGCTGGCGCAGAACAAGGGTGCCGGCCTCAAGCAACTGACCCGGTTGATCCAGGGCTGCTGCGAGCGCGCCGCCGAATACGAGTCGCTGACCGCCCTGCGCCAACCGCTGGAGCACCTGCTGGCGCGCCTATCCAACGTCACCCTGGCGCTGCTCGGCGACCTGATGCAGGGCAAGGTCAACCAGGCCCTGGCCAATTCGGCGCTGTACCTGAAAGTCTTCGGCCATACGGTGATCGGCTGGCGCTGGCTGGAACAGGCCATCCGCGCCGAACAGGGACTGGCCCGTGGCAATGCAGCAGACGCCGACTTCTACCAGGGCAAGCTGCAGGCCGCACGCTACTTCCTCACCTGGGAAGTGCCCGGCTGCCACCACGAGCTGACACTGCTCGAAGCCCGCGACGACACCTGCCTGGCTATGCAAGACAACTGGTTCTGACCCTTTTCCAGGGTTCTTCACGCCCCGCGCACATGCGGGGCTTTTTTATGGTTCAACGCAGAATTTCGGGGAAGTGGCGCACAACGGCTAGCAATATTGTGTGAGTGCCCTTGATTGGCAGCGTGCGGCCGGTTGCATCCCTCTCCCCCTCCCCCGCCCTGCGCCCCGGCCTGATCGCTTCGCGCTCAGTCGCTCATCGGCACCGGAAGCGGTGCTTCCGAAAGCGTGCCTCTTCGCCCCGGTGGGAGAGGGGTGACGCGCGCCTGAAACGGCGCAGCCTCCTGATGCCCACGCGTTGCCTGAATCTCGGCAGAAGCGGTGGGGCAGCGACAACGCCCCTTCAGTAGGCCGAGCGGAATCGTTGCAGAGGGGGACGAGCGGCATGGATGCCGCGAGAGGCGTGTAGGGCCATGGATGCCGCGAGAGGCGTGTAGGGCCATGGATGGCCCTTCGCGCCGTGCCCCTGGCGCAATGATGGAGGGAGGGGAGTTTGGCGAAGCCAAACCCGGATGGCGGGGCAAGCGTTTTGCTTCCTTTGGGGCGACTGCCAAAGGGAGTCGCCCGGGAGGGCGAAACAGAAAGTCGACACCCACTCGGCAATGAGCTGAACCACCGAACAACAAGCCAACACCCTCACACCGGATTGCCAATCCAGCTTACGCCGCTTTTCCCCGAAACCCTGCGAAGAACCTTTCTATGCCCCGGTTTTTCCAGGTGTAATCGACTGCAGAAAATTCCAAGGGAACCCTCCCTGGATTTGTCCTTCCAATCAGCGCCTCCCCCCTGGCAAGAACTCTGCATGTAAAGCTTGCAGCGCGCTGCCGCCCGCAGGTTAGAATTCGTCCGCATGCGCCCCCTGCATGCCCCATAGTCCCTCCCCCATGCAAGGAGCCACCAGTGGATGCCACCACCGTCAATAGCCTGTTCCTGATCGGCGCGGTGCTGGTAGGCATGAGTATTCTGGTCAGCGCCTTCGGGTCGCGCTTCGGCGTCCCCATCCTCGTCGTGTTCCTTGTGGTCGGCATGCTCGCCGGCAGCGACGGCCCTGGCGGCATCGCCTTCAACAACTATTCCCAGGCCTACCTGGTGGGCAACCTGGCGCTGGCGATCATCTTGCTGGACGGCGGCATGCGAACCCGTGCCGCTACCTTCCGTGTGGCGCTCTGGCCCTCATTGTCCATGGCCACCATCGGGGTGCTGGTCACCGCAGGACTGACCGGTGTGGCTGCCGCCTGGCTATTCAACCTAAGCACCCTGGAAGGCCTGCTGATCGGCGCCATCGTCGGCTCCACCGACGCCGCAGCGGTGTTCAGCCTGCTGGGTGGACGCGGCCTCAACGAGCGCGTCAGCGCCACCCTGGAAATCGAGTCGGGCAGTAACGACCCGATGGCGGTGTTCCTCACCGTGACCCTGATCGAGATGCTCGCCACCGGCCAGACCGGCTTCAGCTGGACCTTTGTCGTACACATCGTCCAGCAGTTCGGCATCGGCACCCTGCTGGGCTTCGTCGGTGGCTGGCTGATGCTGCAACTGATCAATCGCCTGACCCTGGCGAACGGCCTCTATCCCCTGTTGGTAGTGGCCGGCGGCATCCTGGTGTTTGCCGTGACCAACGCCGTACACGGCAGTGGCATCCTCGCCGTCTACCTCTTCGGCTTGTACCTCGGCAACCGGCCAATCCGCTCGCGCCACGGCATACTGCACATGCTCGACGGCCTCACCTGGCTGGCGCAGATCGGTATGTTCCTGGTGCTCGGCCTGCTGGTCACGCCACACGAGATGCTCCCGATCCTGCTGCCGGCCCTGGGCCTGGCGCTGTGGATGATCATCTTTGCCCGTCCGCTGTCAGTGTTCCTCGGCCTGCTGCCCTTCCGCGCATTCCACGACCGCGAAAAGGCCTTCATTGCCTGGGTCGGCCTACGCGGCGCGGTGCCGATCATTCTCGCCGTGTTCCCGCTGATGGCCGGGCTGCCCAATGCCCAACTGTTCTTCAACGTCGCCTTCTTCATCGTGCTGGTGTCCCTGGTTCTGCAAGGCACTAGCCTGCCCTGGGCCGCCAAGCTGCTGCGAGTGACGGTCCCGCCTGAGCCCGCGCCGATCTCCCGCGCGGGCCTGGAAGTGCACCCCACCAGCGAGTGGGAGCTGTTCGTCTACCGCCTGGGGGCCGAGAAGTGGTGCATCGGCGCCGCCCTGCGCGAGCTGAAAATGCCGGAAGGCACCCGCATCGCCGCACTGTTCCGCGGCAAGGAGCTGCTGCACCCATCAGGCAGTACCACCCTGGAGGCTGGCGACATCCTCTGTGTCGTCGGCCACGAGCATGACCTCTCTGCCCTCGGTAAACTGTTCAGCCAGGCGCCGCAGCGCGGGCTGGACCTGCGCTTCTTCGGCGACTTTGTCCTGGAAGGCGATGCCCAGCTGTCTGCGGTGGCCGCGCTCTACGGCCTCAAGCTCGGCGCGCTGGATGGCCACCAGGCCCTGGGCCGTTTCATTGCCCACGAAATCGGCGGCGAGCCGGTGGTCGGCGACCAGGTGGAATGGAACGGTCTGACCTGGACCGTTGCTCTGATGGAGGGGAACAAGGTACGCAAAGTGGGCGTCAAATTCCCCGAAGGGCAGGGTCGTCCGGGGCTGTTCCTCTAGAGGACGCGTCTAGGACGGCCCTCCCGAGTCGTCAGGCCCCCACCATGGAAACCATGGGTTCGCCGATGCGCGAACCCGGATCACTACCGCTCGTGCCAGACAGCCCTGCAAAGGCCGTCGTGGCATATCATTAGCCGCATTTGAACCCGAGTTACCCGATCGCGATGATTGCCTCCTTGCGCACCTTTCTTGCTGCCACCCTGCTGGGCCTCTGCCTGACTCCGGCCTACCTGCAAGCTGCCCCCACCGTCGGTGCTGCCTTGCCCAAACCGACTGCCGCGCCAACCGAGAGCAAGGCTGCCGAAGGCGAAGCCCAGGACAAGCCCTCGCTCGAGGAACAGACTCAGACCTTCGTGGCCAACCAGCAGGAAAGCCAGCAGGCCCTGACAGCGCTCAAGCGCCAGCTGAGCGATGCTCCCCGCCTGGTCAATGACGCACAGCGCGAACTGATGCGGCTGAAGAACAGCCCGCCCATCGCGGTGAAAGAGCGTTATGGCAAATCCGAACTCGCGCAACTGGAAAAGCTGCTGGATGAGCGCAGCAACGAACTGGCCGAGCGGCAGAAGTCACTGGCCGACGCCAACAGCCTGATCATCACCTCCCAGACCCGCCCGGAGCGGGCCCAGGCCGAGATCAGTACCAACCAGACGCGTATCCAGCAGATCAACAACAACCTCAAGACCGGCAAGGAGAACGGCAAGACCATCAGCGACAATCAGCGCAACCTGCTCAGCGCCGAGCAGGCCGCCCTCGCTGCCCAGACCGAATTGCGCCGCGAAGAGCTGGCGGGCAACAGCCTGTTGCAGGACCTCGGCAACAGCCAGCGCGACCTGCTCATGGAGCGCATCCGCCGCCTTGAGCAGGAAACCCAGGACCTGCAGTCGCTGATCAACGAGATGCGCCGGGAAAGCTCGGAGCAGACGGTGGCCGAACTCTCCCGCGACACTGACAAGGCGACGCCGGACAGCCTGCTCGCGAAAGAAAGCGCCATCAACCTGAAGATGTCCGACTACCTGCTGCGTGCCACCGACCGTCTCAACGAGCTGACCCAGCAGAACCTGCAGACCCGCCAGCAACTGGACAACCTCAGCCAGGCCGATCAGGCCCTGGAAGAGCAGATCAGCGTACTCCAGGGCAGCCTGCTGCTGGCCAAGATCCTCTACCAGCAGAAGCAGGCTCTACCCCAACTGCACCTGGACAAGAACCTGGCCGATGAGATCGCCGATATCCGTCTCTACCAGTTCGAGCTGAATCAGCAGCGCGACCAGTTGAGCAACCAGCAGGCTTATGTTGACGGCCTGCTCGCCGAGCAGCCGCCCGAGCAAGTGACAGCTGAACTGCGTACGACCTTGATGGAACTGGTCACCACCCGCGCCGAGCTACTCGATCGCCTGAGTCGTGAGCTCAACACCCTGCTCAACGAATCCATCACCCTGCAGCTCAACCAGAAGCAATTGCAGGAGACCTCCCTGGCCTTGCGCAACACCCTCGACGAGCAGATGTTCTGGATTCCGAGCAACAAGCCTCTGGACCTCAACTGGCTGAAATCCACCCCGCACCTGTTGGAACGCCAGTTGGCAGAAATGCCCTGGGGTGCAGGGCTGCGCGAATTGGGCGAGGGCCTGGTGGACCGTCCCTGGCTGTTCCTGCCGTTGCTTCTGGTAATCGGCGGCCTGCTATGGAAGCGTCGCTACCTGTACGCCAAGCTCCACGAGATCAACCAGGACGTCGGCCACTTCAAGCGTGACAGCCAACTGCACACACCAATGGCGCTGTTCCTCACCGTGATGCTCGCCCTGCCGGTCAGCCTGTTCCTGGTCCTCTGCGGTTTCGCCCTGCAGATCGACGCCCGCGGCCAAAACGCCACCCTGGGCGCCGCCTTTATGGAGATGGCCCAGGCCTGGATGGTGTTCTATACCCTCTACCGCGTCCTTGCACCGGGTGGCATCGCCGAACTGCACTTTCACTGGGACCGCCCGCGGGTCGCCTTCCTGCGCAGTCAGATCCGTCGCCTGGGTGGCGTGGTCATGGCGCTGGTAGCCATCGTCACCGTCGCCGAGCACCAACCTGCGGCGCTGGCAGACGACATCATCGGCATCATCGTAGTGCTCAGTTGCTATGCCTTGATGACCCTTGTGCTGAGCAACCTGCTGTTGGCCGAACCCATGCGCGAGCAGACGTCACCTTTCCGCCTGCTGATCGGCGTCGCCTTCACGCTGGTTCCGCTGGTCTTCATCGTCGCGGTGGGCTTCGGTTACTACTACACCTCGCTCAAACTCACTGATCGGCTGATTACCTCTCTTTACCTGGTGATTGTCCTGTTGCTGGTCGAGGCGGCCTTCGTCCGCGGCCTCTCGGTGGCGGCCCGGCGCCTCGCCTACCAGCGGGTGCTCGCCAAGCGCCAGGCACAGACCAAGGAGAATGCCGAGGGCGAAGAGGTCGTGGTGGAAGAGCCGACCCTCGACATCGAAAAGGTCAACCAGCAGTCGCTGCGCCTTATCCGCCTGGCGCTGCTGGGTGTGTTCATCGCCTGCCTGTACCTGGTCTGGGCCGACCTGATCAGCGTGTTCGCCTACCTCGACCAGATCACCCTCTACCAGTACTCCACCGGCACCGGCAATGCCGCCACTCAGGTGCCCATCAGCCTGCTGGACGTGCTCGGTGCATTGATCATCGCCGGCATTACCACGGCGCTCGCGCGCAACCTGCCAGGCCTGCTGGAGGTCCTGGTGCTATCCCGGCTGAAGCTGGCCCAGGGCAGCGCCTACGCCACGACCACCCTGCTGTCCTATGCCATTGCTGGCATTGGCTTTGTCACGGCGCTGTCTACGCTCGGCGTCAGCTGGGACAAGCTGCAATGGCTGGTAGCCGCCCTCTCGGTGGGTATCGGCTTCGGTATGCAGGCGATCTTCGCCAACTTCATCTCCGGCCTGATCCTGCTGTTCGAGCGGCCCGTGCGCATCGGCGACCTGGTCACCATCGGCACTGTCACCGGCACGGTGAACCGTATCCACATCCGCGCCACCCACATCACCGACAGCGACCGTAAGGAAGTGATCGTCCCAAACCAGACTTTCCTTACCAGCCAACTGATCAACTGGACCTTGACCGACACCGTCACCCGCATCGTGCTGGAGTACAGCGTCAACCGCAGCAGCGATCTCGACCTCGAAATGGTGCGCAAGCTGCTGCTGCAAGCCACTCAGGAGAACCCGCGCGTACTCCGCGACCCGGCACCCACCGTGCAGCTGAAAGCCTATGGCCCTGCCACGTTAGATCACGAGCTGAAGATCTACGTGCGCGAGCTCAGCGACAGAGGCCTGGCCACGGACGAACTGAACCGTCGCATCGACCAGCTGTTCAAAGAGCACGACATCAATACCTCCAGTACGCCGAAGATGGACGTCACCCTCACCCGCAGGATCGACAAACATGGCGATACCGACGCCGAAGGCATACCGATCAAGGACAAGGCACCGGTCCCGGAAGCCAGATGAGTCCACTTCCAGCGCCGACGGCGGCATGACAAGCTGAGCCCATGAAAAGACTCGACGACCTGCAGTTCGACAACCGTTTCGCCCGCCTGGGTGATGCCTTCTCCACCGAGGTGCTGCCCGAGCCCATCGCGGAGCCGCGCCTGGTGGTGGCCAGTCCGGCAGCCATGGCCCTGCTCGACCTGGACCCGGTTGAAGCCGACACCCAGGTGTTCGCCGAGCTGTTCTCCGGGCACAAACTCTGGTCCGAGGCTGAGCCACGCGCGATGGTCTATTCCGGGCACCAGTTCGGGGCCTACAACCCGCGCCTGGGTGACGGCCGCGGGCTGCTGCTGGGCGAGGTGCTCAACGATGCCGGCGAGCATTGGGACCTTCACCTCAAGGGCGCCGGCCAGACGCCCTACTCGCGCATGGGCGATGGCCGCGCGGTGCTGCGCAGCTCGATCCGCGAATTCCTCGCCAGTGAATACCTGCACGCCCTGGGCATTCCCACCAGCCGCGCACTGTGCGTGACCGGCTCCTCGACCCTGGTGTACCGGGAAACGCGCGAAACCGGCGCCATGCTGCTGCGCCTGTCGCCGAGCCACGTACGCTTCGGTCACTTCGAGTACTTCTATTACACGCGCCAGCACGAGCAGCTCGAAACCCTGGGGCGACACGTCATGGAGTGCCATTTCCCCCAATGCCTGGAGCAGGAGCAACCCTGGGCCGCGTTCTTCCGCGAAGTGCTGGAACGCAATGCCGAACTCATCGCCCTTTGGCAGGCCTACGGCTTCTGCCACGGGGTGATGAACACCGACAACATGTCGATCCTCGGTATCACCTTCGACTACGGCCCCTACGCCTTCCTCGACGACTTCGATGCCAACCACATCTGCAACCACTCCGACGACAGCGGCCGCTACAGCTTCAGCAACCAGGTGCCCATCGCCCACTGGAACCTCGCGGCCCTGGCGCAGGCGCTGACGCCCTTCGTCGACGTGGACCAGCTGCGAGAGACCCTCAACCTGTTCCTGCCGCTCTATCAGGCCCATTACCTGGACCTGATGCGCCGTCGCCTGGGCTTCACCTCAGCTGACGAGCAAGACGAGGCGCGAGTGCAGCGCCTGCTGCAACTCATGCAAGGCAGTGCCGTGGACTACAACCAGTTTTTCCGCCGTCTGGGCGAGGAGAGTCCGAAGCAGGCATTGCGCAAGCTGCGGGAAGACTTCGTCGACCTGGCAGGCTTCGATACCTGGGCCGCCGACTACCAGGCCCGCGCGGCGCTGGAGGGCGACGACCAGAAAGCACGCCGTACCCGAATGCACGCGGTGAACCCCAGGTACGTCCTGCGCAACTACCTCGCCCAGCGCGCCATCGAGGCGGCCCAGCAGGGTGACTATGCCGAGGTGCGCCAGCTGCACGCCGTGCTCTCCCGCCCCTTCGACGAACAACCGGGCATGGAGCGCTATGCCGAACGCCCGCCAGAATGGGGCAAGCACCTGGAGATCAGCTGCTCGTCCTGATCGGGAAAGGTCCTACCTGTAGGGGCGAATTCATTCGCCAAGGGCCGCGCAGCGGCCCCCTGGGAACCCGCAGCGGGTTTCAGTCCTCCAGCATCCATTCCAACCCCATCGCCACATGCCGCTCGGCGCTGTCCACCAGCGGCAGCGGCGAGTCGCACCCCTCCAGCAGCAGACCGATCTCTGTGCAACCGAGGATCGCCGCCTGGGCACCCTCGGCCTTCAGCGCCGCCAACTGGTCGAGGTAGAAGGCCTGGGCGGCTGGCAGGAACCGGCCTACGCAGAGCTCCTGGAAGATGATCCGGTCGATCTCCGCTATGGCCGCAGCGTCGGGCACCCGTACGTGGATGCCGAAGCGCCGATCCAGGCGTTCCCGGTAGAAATCTTCCCGCATGGTGAAGCGAGTGCCGAGCAAGGCCGCACGTTCGATGCTCCGCTCGCGCAGCGCCTGGCCAACGGCGTCGCCTATGTGCAGCAGCGGGATATCCACGGCGTCCTCGATGGCCGCGGCCACCTTGTGCATGGTGTTGGTGGCCAGCAGCAGCGCCGTCGCGCCGGCGCCCGCCAGGCCCTTTGCAGCCTCGGCCAGCACCTGGCCGGCAGCCTCCCATTCACCGGCCTTCTGCTGTGCGGCGATCTGCGCGAAATCCACCGAGTGCAGCAGCAGGGGCGCCGAATGCAGTCCACCAAGGCGCTCTCGCACGCCCCGATTGAGCAGTTGGTAATAGGTGACGGTGGATTCCCAGCTCATTCCGCCAAGCACGCCCAAGGTCCGCATCACCGTCCTCTCCTCCGATTGGAAAGCCCCAGCCTAGCCCAGGCCAGCCGCAGATCGGGAATACAGTTACAGGTCAACCCGGGGATACAGCTGAGCCAGCCTTCTCCCATCGGCGCACGGCCCGCTTCACTCACAAAATGGAATATAAACCTGCATAAATCTTCTTAGACTCTCTAAGCAAAGCGGATTATCTTCGCGGCCTGCTTATTCCAGCCTGTTCTACCACCCACTGTCAGGCGCTGTGCCCGCATGAAGATTCGCAACCTCGACCTCAGCCAGAGTTCGATCAACACCGAACACGAAGCACTGCGGATTCCGCCCGTCGAAGATTTCGTCTCGCATCCCGACGACCATCCCGTCCTGCGAGCCGCGATGTGGGTTGCGGTGTTGATTCTGGTCGGCCTGCTGAGCTTCCTGGCCTGGCGCCTGTTCTTCGATAACGGCGGCGGCAGTGGCTTCGAGATCATCGAGAACGCCCTGACCAGCAAAGGCTTCTGGAGCGCGGTGGCGGTGGGCTTCTTCGCCCAGGTCATCGACGGCGCGCTGGGCATGGCTTACGGCATCACGGCTACCACCTTCCTGCTCAGCACCGGCGCCACTCCCGCTGCTGCCAGCGCCAGCGTGCACATCGCCGAAGTGTTCACCACTGGCCTGTCGGGCATTTCCCACGTCAAGCTGGGCAACGTCAACAAGTCCCTGTTTCTGCGCCTGCTGCTGCCGGGCATCATCGGTGCCGTCCTCGGCGCCGTGCTGATCACCCAGTTCGACGGTGCGGTGCTCAAGCCATTCATCTCCGCCTACCTGCTGCTGATGGGCCTGTACATCCTGAGCAAGGCCTACCGCCACGTGGCCAAGCGCCGCGCGCCCAACCACGTCGCCAAGCTGGCGCTGTTCGGCGGTTTCGTCGATGCCGCCGGTGGCGGTGGCTGGGGCCCGGTGGTCACCAGCAGCCTGATCGGTTCGGGCAGCGATCCGCGCACCACCATCGGTTCGGTCAACTTCGCCGAGTTCTTCCTGACCATCTCCAGTGCCACTTCCTTCATTCTCCTGGCCGGCGAGCCGGACACCTGGAAGATGGTCGCCGGTCTCGTCTTCGGCGGCCTGTTCGCCGCGCCCTTCGCCGCCCTGCTGTGCAAGAAGCTGTCGTCGCGCACCCTGCTCATCATTGTCGGCTGCCTGATCACCCTGATCAGCGCCTACAACATCTTCATCGCCCTGCGCTGAGGGCGATTGCGGGTTGATTTCCGCCCTGCGCGACTCCAGATCTGTGAAGTCCGCCACTGGAGCTTCACATGACCGACCCGCTGATGATCCCCTGCGCAGAGTGCGCGGGCCTCAACCGTATTCCCGCCGCCCGCCTGGGCGATGCGCCGCGCTGCGGCCACTGCAAGGCCGCCGTGCTGCCCGCCGCACCCTTCGACCTGAACGAGGCCAGCTTCGCCAAGCAGCTGCGTGGCGATCTGCCGCTGCTGGTGGACGTCTGGGCCGACTGGTGCGGCCCCTGCAAGGCCTTCGCGCCGACCTACCAACAGGCTGCTGGCCAACTCCAGGGCCGCTGCCGCCTGGGCAAGCTGGACAGCGAGGCCAACCGCCAACTGGCCGGACAGCTCAACATCCGCTCAATCCCCACCCTTATCCTGTTCAAGGGCGGCGTCGAAGTCGCCCGCCAGAGCGGCGCCCTGCCACTGCCGCAACTGCTCGCCTGGCTGAAAAACCAAGGCATCTGATGGGCATGTTCCCGTAGGAGCGAGGGGGACGCCGAGTTCTTGCTCGCGAAGTTTCACTGCGGGGCCGCTCGCGAGCAGAGCTCGCTCCTACAAGAGCCAGGGCATGAGCGTTTCGGTCAGCCACGCTGACCGTCCCGGTCATTGCCGGCGCGCACGCGACGATTAGGCTCTGGAAGTCGCCCACACCGGAGTCCGCCATGTCCATGCCCATCGAACTGGTTCGCCAGTTGACCGAGGAACAGATCGCCTTCGTCAAACGCAGCGGCCTCAAGGCCGAGGTCCTGGAGCGCGGCCATGTGCGCCTGCGCATGCCCCTCGAAGGTAACCAGAACCACATCGGCACGCTCTACGCCGGGGCACTCTTCACCCTGGCCGAAGTACCCGGCGGCGCGCTTTTTCTCACCAGCTTCGACAGCCGCCGCTTCTACCCCATCGTCAAGGAAATGAACCTGCGCTTCCGCCGCCCCGCCAAGGGGGACATTACGGTCGAAGCACGCATGGGCAGCGAGGAAATCACGCGCATCCAGCAAGAGGCCGAAACCAACGGTAAGGCCGACTACCTGCTGGAACTGCAGTTACTGGACGCCGACGGCGAAGTGGTTGCGCAGAGCCGCGGGCTCTACCAGATGCGAGCCCATTGATCGGCCTTGCCCTGGATCAAAATGGCGGGTGACGAAAAGTCGCAGAGTGCGAGCCTCAGAGGAGGCCCCCACCATGTTTCAGCACATCCTTGTCGCCCATGACCTCAGCCACGAAGCAGACATTGCCCTGCGCCGTGCCATCCAGCTGACCCGCCAGCACAACGCCCGCCTGTCCCTGCTGCACGTTCTCGAGGACCACCTGCCCAATGCTGTCCAGGGCAACCTGCGGGACGCGGCCCAACACTATTTCACTGAACGCCTGGCACAGCTGGGCGCCGAGGACTGCCAGGTGCTGCTGCGCAAGGGCCGTCCGGCACAGGAGATTCTCGAGGAAACAGGCGACAGTCAGGCTGACCTGCTAGTTATCGGCCGGCACCACCACAACGCACCCGAGCTCTTCATCGGCACCACGCTGGAGCGGGTCGCCCGCCACCTCACCACGCCATTGCTTCTGGTAGTCGGGGAACGACCTGAACAGCCTTACCAACGTGCGGTCGCCGCACTGGACTTCTCCCTCTGCGCCTGCGACGCCCTGCGCAAGGGCTGCGCCTTGCTTCCCCAGGAGGCCCACCTGACCGCACTGAATGTGATGGAGCTGGGCAACAGGTTGCTGTCCAGAAGTGCCAACTCGGGCAGTTTCCTGGAAACCCAGAAAGCGCTACTGGGGAAGCTGCTGGAAGACGAACTGACCAGCCTGGCCGACCGATCCCCCACAGTGGAGGTGGAAGTGCTGCGCGGCTCGCTCCCCAAGGCGCTGGACGACGGCATCGCCAGCCTGCGCCCACAACTGTTCGCCCTCGGCAGCCACGGCCGTAGCCTGATTTCGCAAGCCCTGCTTGGCAGCCTCGCCCTGCGCTACCTGCAAAACCCTCCCGCCGACCTGTTGCTGGTCAAATAACGCATTCGCCCCGGCAAGCCGGGGCGAACAAGAGGCAGTCCCTTACCGAGCCATCAACTCTCCAGCAGGTCGTGCAGCTCGACGAACTGCTGGGTCAGCTTATGGTTGCGATCGAGGTAGATCAGCGGTTTGCAGGCCTGGTGCGACTCGCGCATCTTCACCGACATCATCAGGTTGACCGGCAGCACCGGCAGCCCCTCCTCCAATAGTTCATCCAGCAACTGCTGGGGCAAGGTCGCCCGCGGCTGGAACTGGTTGACCACAATGCCCTCCACTTCCAGGCCCTCGTTGTGGTCCTCCTTCAACTCCTCTATTTCTGCAAGCAACCCGTAGAGCGCATTGCGGGAAAAGCTGTCGCAGTCGAAGGGAATCAGGCAGCGATCAGCGGCGATCAAGGCAGAAACCGTATAGAAGTTCAATGCAGGAGGCGTATCCAGGTAGATCCGGTCGTAGTCTTCGGCCAAGTCGTCCAGCAACTTACGCAGCTTGTTGATCTTGTGCTTCGACTCGAGCTTGGGCTGGAGGTCGGCCAGCTCAGCCGTGGCGGTCACCACGTGGAGGTTGTCGTAGGGCGTTTCGTAGATATCCACCTTGCCCTTGCGGAAGGCGGTAGCCGAGAGCGTCTGCTTGAAGAAGTCGGCGATCCCCATGGGGATATCTTCACCGGTCAGGCCGGTGAGGTAGTGGGTAGAGTTGGCTTGGGCGTCGAGGTCGATCAACAGGGTGCGATACCCCTGCGAAGCGCTCACCGCCGCCAGGTTACAGGCAATGCTGGACTTGCCGACACCGCCCTTCTGATTGAAAACCACGCGCCGCATCGCACACCTCACTGAGCCTGATAAGTGTCGGATTCTATGCAATGCCCATGACAAGGGCGAGGCCTCCGGCAAGATGCTTGCGCCAAACAAGTGACATCAAAAAGCCACCCGAAGGACTCCTCAATTGCTCGCCATCGACCAGGTTCCAGAAGCCCAGCGCGGTGAGCTCATCAGGTTCAATTAGAAAAGGCCGCGAAAGCGGCCTTTTCCATTGCACGGATCTCAGCCGTGGTACTGCGCCGACAGTTCGTGCACTGCCTCGAAGAAGGCGCCAGCGTGGGCCGGGTCGACTTCCGGAGTGATGCCGTGACCGAGGTTGAATACGTGGCCAGAGCCCTTGCCATAGGCGGCGAGGATGCGGCCCACCTCGGCGCGGATGGCCGCCGGGTTGGCGTAGAGCACGGAGGGGTCCATGTTGCCCTGCAGCGCGACCTTGTCACCAACGCGGGCGCGGGCGCTGCCGATGTCGCAGGTCCAGTCCAGGCCCAGGGCTTCGGCGCCGCTGTCAGCCATGGATTCCAGCCAGAGGCCACCGCCCTTGGTGAAGAGGATCACCGGTACGCGACGGCCGTCGTGCTCGCGGATCAGCCCGTCGACGATCTTCTTCATGTAGGCCAGGGAGAATTCCTGGTAGGCCGCCGCCGAGAGGCTGCCGCCCCAGGAATCGAAAATCTGCACCGCCTGGGCGCCGGCCTTGATCTGGCCGTTCAGGTAGACGGTCACCGACTGGGCCAGCTTGTCCAGAAGAGCGTGCATGGCTTGCGGGTTGCCGTAGAGCATCGCCTTGGACTTGCGGAAATCCTTGCTGGACCCGCCTTCGACCATATAGGTGGCCAGGGTCCAGGGGCTGCCGGAGAAGCCGATCAGCGGCACACGGCCGTTCAGTTCACGGCGGATGTTGCGGACGGCGTCCATCACGTAGCCCAGGTCCTGCTCCGGGTCCGGGATCGGCAGGGCTTCGATGTCGGCCAGGCTGCTCACGACTTTCTTGAAGCGCGGACCTTCACCGGTCTCGAAGTACAGCCCCTGGCCCATGGCGTCGGGGATGGTGAGGATGTCGGAGAAGAGGATTGCCGCGTCCAGCTGGGGATAACGATCCAGCGGCTGGACGGTGACCTCGCAGGCCAACTCGGGGTTTTTCATCAGACTGACGAAGTCGCCGGCCTTGGCACGGGTGGCACGGTATTCCGGCAGGTAACGACCGGCCTGGCGCATCATCCAGACGGGAGTGACATCAACGGGCTGCTTGAGCAGGGCGCGGAGGAAACGGTCGTTCTTCAAGACGGTCATGGCAGTGTCCAACGAAAAAGTGCGGGCATTTTCGCAGAGCCCAATGCAAAAGGCACGGCGGGTGCCGTGCCTTTTGTCCATCGCGACGAAATGCCGCGAGCCTCAGCCAACCAGGCGGCGTGGATGCGCCGCTTAGACGCCCAGGTAGTCGAGGATGCCTTCGGCGGCCGTACGTCCTTCGAAGATCGCCGTTACCACCAGATCGGAACCACGGACCATGTCGCCACCGGCGAAGATCTTCGGGTTGCTGGTCTGGTGCTTGAACTGCGACTGCGCGGGAGCGACCACACGGCCCTGGTTGTCGATGCGGATGTCGAACTGCTCGAACCAGGGCGCCGGGCTCGGGCGGAAACCGAAGGCAATCAGCACGGCTTCAGCCGGGATGATTTCCTCGGAGCCCGGGATCGGCTCGGGACTGCGACGGCCACGGGCGTCCGGTTCGCCGAGACGGGTCTCGACCACCTTCACGCCTTCCACCTTGTCTTCGCCGACGATGGCGATGGGCTGGCGGTTGAAGAGGAACTTCACGCCTTCTTCCTTGGCGTTCTTCACCTCTTTGCGCGAACCCGGCATGTTCTCTTCGTCACGGCGGTAGGCACAGGTCACGGCCTTGGCGCCTTGGCGAATGGAGGTGCGGTTGCAGTCCATCGCGGTGTCGCCACCACCCAGGACCACTACGCGCTTGCCCTTCATGTCGACGAAGTCTTCGGGGGACTTCTCGAAGCCGAGGTTGCGATTGACGTTGGCGATCAGGAAGTCGAGTGCGTCGTGCACGCCCGGCAGGTCTTCACCCGGGAAACCGCCCTTCATGTAGGTGTAGGTGCCCATGCCCATGAAGACTGCATCGAATTCCTCGAGCAGTTGCTCCATGGTCACGTCCTTGCCCACGTCGGTGTTCAGGCGGAATTCGACACCCATGCCGGTGAAGACTTCACGGCGACGGCTCAGCACGTGCTTTTCGAGCTTGAACTCGGGGATACCGAAGGTCAGCAGCCCGCCGATTTCCGGGTTCTTGTCGAAGACCACCGGGGTCACGCCGTTGCGCACCAGTACGTCGGCACAGCCCAAGCCAGCCGGGCCCGCACCGATGACGGCGACGCGCTTGCCGGTGAACTTGACCTTGGACATGTCCGGACGCCAACCCATGGCGAAGGCGGTGTCCGTGATGTACTTCTCCACCGAGCCGATGGTCACGGCGCCGAAGCCGTCGTTCAGGGTGCAGGCGCCTTCGCAAAGGCGGTCCTGCGGGCACACGCGGCCGCAGACTTCCGGCAGGGTGTTGGTCTGGTGCGACAGTTCGGCGGCGGCCAGGATGTTGCCTTCCGATACCAGCTTCAGCCAGTTCGGAATGAAGTTGTGCACCGGGCACTTCCACTCGCAATACGGGTTACCGCAGCCGAGGCAGCGGTGAGCCTGGTCAGCCGCTTGCTGCGGCTTGAACAGGTCATGGATCTCGACGAATTCCTTCTTGCGCTGGCGCAGAAGCTTCTTCTTCGGATCCTTGCGCCCGACCTCGATGAACTGGAAGTCGTTGTTCAGACGTTCAGTCATTAAAAAAACCTCATCAAACCACTTCAGGCGCTGTTGTCATTGCGGGTTGGCACGGGTGCTGGAGAGCAGCGAAGCGAGGCTCGCGGCCTTCGGCTTGACCAGCCAGAACTTGCGCAGGTAATCGTCCAGGTTTTCCAGCAGGTGGGCACCCCAGTCGCTGGAAGTCTCCTTCACGTATTCGACCAGCACGCTGTGCAGGTGGCTACGGTAGGCCTCCATGGACTCGTTGCTGATGCGCTGGATTTCCACCAGTTCGTGGTTGACCCGGTCGACGAAGCTGTTGTCCTGGTCCAGTACGTAGGCGAAACCGCCAGTCATGCCGGATCCGAAGTTATATCCAGTCTTGCCCAGGACACAGACGAAACCGCCGGTCATGTACTCGCAGCAGTGGTCGCCGGTGCCTTCCACCACGGTGTGGGCGCCGGAGTTACGCACGGCGAAGCGCTCGCCTGCAGTTCCTGCGGCGAACAGCTTGCCACCCGTAGCACCGTAGAGGCAGGTGTTGCCAACGATGGCCGACTCCTGGCTCTTGAAGGGGCTGCCCTTGGGCGGAGTGATGACCACCTTGCCGCCAGTCATGCCCTTGCCCACGTAGTCGTTGGCATCGCCTTCGAGGTAGAGGTTCAGGCCACCAGCGTTCCACACGCCGAAGCTCTGGCCCGCGGTACCGCGGAAGCGGAAGGTCACCGGAGCATCCTTCATGCCCTGGTTGCCGTGGCGACGGGCGATCTCGCCGGAAATCCGCGCGCCGATGGAGCGGTCGCAGTTGCAGATGTCCAGGTCGTAGAAGCCGCCGGTCTTGCCTTCGACAGCCGCCTTGGAGATGTCCCACATCTTCTCGGCCAGCAGGCCCGGGTCGAAGGGCGGGTTCTTCTCAACGATGCAGAACTGCGGCTTGTCAGCCGGCACGTGGTCGCTGCCCAGCAGCGGGCTGAGATCCAGGTGGCCCTGCTTCTCGGTATCACCCGGCAGCATTTCCAGCAGGTCGGTTCGGCCGATCAGCTCACTCAGGCTGCGCACGCCCAGCTTGGCCAGCCATTCGCGAGTTTCTTCGGCGATGTAGGTGAAGAAGTTCATCACCATTTCGACGGTGCCGATGAAGTGGTCCTTGCGCAGCTTGTCGTTCTGGGTGGCGACGCCAGTGGCGCAGTTGTTCAGATGGCAGATACGCAGGTACTTGCAGCCAAGGGCGATCATGGGTGCGGTACCGAAGCCGAAGCTTTCGGCGCCGAGGATGGCCGCCTTGATCACGTCGAGGCCGGTTTTCAGGCCGCCGTCGGTCTGCACTCGGACCTTGCCACGCAGGTCGTTGCCGCGCAGGGTCTGGTGGGTTTCCGCCAGACCCAGTTCCCACGGGCTGCCCGCGTACTTGATGGAGGTCAGCGGGGATGCACCGGTACCACCGTCATAGCCGGAGATGGTGATCAGGTCAGCATAGGCCTTGGCCACGCCAGCGGCGATGGTGCCAACGCCCGCTTCGGCCACCAGCTTCACCGAGACCAGCGCCTGCGGGTTGACCTGCTTGAGGTCATAGATCAGCTGGGCAAGGTCTTCGATGGAGTAGATGTCGTGGTGCGGCGGCGGCGAAATCAGGGTGACGCCAGGCACTGCGTAACGCAGACGGGCGATCAGGCCGTTGACCTTGCCGCCGGGCAGCTGGCCACCTTCACCGGGCTTGGCGCCTTGGGCGACCTTGATCTGCAGTACTTCGGCGTTGACCAGGTATTCCGGGGTGACGCCGAAGCGGCCGGTCGCCACCTGTTTGATCTTGGAGCTCTTCACCGTGCCGTAGCGCGCCGGGTCTTCACCGCCCTCACCGGAGTTGGAACGGCCACCCAGGCGGTTCATGGCTTCGGCCAGTGCTTCGTGCGCTTCGGGAGACAGCGCGCCCAGGGAAATACCCGCCGCATCGAAGCGCTTGAAGATGGACTCCAGCGGCTCGATCTCGTCCAGCGGCAGCGGCTGGTCGATGGTCTTGACCTTGAGCAGGTCGCGTAGCATCGACACCGGGCGGGTGTCCACCAGCGCGGTGTATTCCTTGAACTTTTCGTAGTTGCCCTGCTGCACAGCGGCCTGCAGGGTATTCACTACGTCTGGGTTGTATGCGTGGTATTCGCCGCCGTAGACGAACTTCAACAGGCCGCCTTGCTGGATGGCCTTGCGGTTATTCCAGGCCTCATTGGCCAGCAGCTTCTGCTCCGACTCGATGTCGACGAAGCGAGCACCCTTGATGCGGCTGGCGACGCCACGGAAGCTGAGGTCCACCACTTCTTCGGACAGGCCGACGGCTTCGAACAGCTGCGCGCCACGGTAGGAAGCAATCGTGGAGATGCCCATCTTCGACAGGATCTTCAGCAGGCCCTTGGAGATGCCCTTGCGGTAGTGTTTGAAGACTTCGTACAGATCGCCCAGCACTTCGCCGGTGCGGATCAGGTCGGCCAGCACTTCATAGGCGAGGAAGGGGTACACGGCGGAAGCACCGAAGCCCACCAGCACGGCGAAGTGGTGCGGGTCGCGGGCAGTGGCGGTCTCGACCAAGATGTTGCAGTCGCAACGCAGGCCCTTCTCCACCAGACGGTGATGCACGGCGCCGACGGCCAGGGAGGCGTGGGCCGGCAGCTTGCCGGGCGCGATGTGGCGATCGGTCAGAACCAACAGGACCTTGCCGGAGCGCACGGCTTCTTCAGCCTGGTCGGCCATGTTGCGCACGGCTGCTTCGAGGCCGAGGCTTTCCTCGTAGTTCAGGTCGATGATCTGCCGCTCGAAGCCTGGACGATCCAGGCTCATCAGCGCGCTCCACTTGGCCGGGGAGATCACCGGGCTGCTGAGGATCACGCGGGTAGCGTGGTCAGGCGACTCGCTGAAGATATTGCGCTCGGCACCGAGGCAGATCTCCAGGGACATGACGATGGCTTCACGCAGCGGGTCGATCGGTGGGTTGGTGACCTGCGCGAACTGCTGACGGAAATAGTCGAACGGCGAACGCACGCGCTGAGACAGCACGGCCATGGGGGTGTCGTCTCCCATGGAACCAACCGCTTCCTGGCCCTGCTCGGCCAGCGGGCGCAGTACCTGGTCACGCTCCTCGAAGGTGACCTGGAACATTTTCATGTACTGCTTGAGCTGGTCGCTGTCGTAGCTGGCCACGCCGTGGTCGTCGTCGAGCTTGGCCTGGATGCGCACGGCACTCTGGCGCAGCCACTGCTTGTACGGATGGCGCGACTTCAGGCGGTTGTCGATGTCTTCGGTGTTGAGGACCTGGCCGGTCTCGGTATCCACCGCGAGGATCTGGCCCGGGCCGACACGGCCCTTGGCGATCACGTCTTCCGGCTTGTAATCCCACACACCGATTTCCGAGGCGAGGGTGATGTAGCCGTTCTTGGTGGTGACCCAGCGAGCCGGACGCAGGCCGTTACGGTCGAGCAGGCAAACGGCGTAGCGGCCGTCGGTCAGCACGACGCCGGCAGGGCCGTCCCAGGGCTCCATGTGCATGGAGTTGTATTCGTAGAAAGCGCGCAAGTCGGCATCCATGGTTTCCATGTTCTGCCAGGCCGGCGGGATGATCATGCGCACGCCACGGAACAGGTCGATGCCGCCGGTAACCATCAGCTCGAGCATGTTGTCCATGCTGGAGGAGTCGGAACCCACACGGTTGACCAGCGGGCCGAGCTCATCGATGTCGGGCAGTTGCTCGTTGGCGAACTTGGTGCGACGGGCTACCGCCCAGTTGCGGTTACCGGTGATGGTGTTGATCTCGCCGTTGTGGGCGAGGAAGCGGAAGGGCTGCGCCAGCGGCCACTTCGGCAGGGTGTTGGTAGAGAAGCGCTGGTGGAAGACGCAGATGGCGGTCTGCAGGCGTTCGTCACCCAGGTCCGGGTAGAACTGCTGCAGGTCGGCCGGCATCATCAGGCCTTTGTAGATGATGGTCTTGTGCGAGAAGCTGCAGATGTAGTGGTCGGCGTCAGCGGCGTTGGCCACGGAGGAGCGACGACGGGCGCTGAACAGCTTGACCGCCATCTCCTGGTCACCCAGACCTTCACCGCCGATGAATACCTGCTCGATCTGCGGCAGGCGCTCGAGGGCCAGACGGCCAAGGACGCTGGTGTCCACCGGAACCTTGCGCCAGCCGATCAGTTGCAGGCCCGCGGCGAGGATTTCGCGATTCATGTTCTCGCGAGCCGCTTCGGCACGAACCGGGTCCTGGTTGAAGAAAACCATGCCAACGGCGTACTGGGCCGGCAGATCGACCGCGAAAGTCTCCCTGGCAATAGCGCGCAGGAAAAGATCGGGCTTCTGGATCAACAGACCACAACCGTCGCCGGTCTTGCCGTCGGCGTTGATGCCGCCGCGGTGGGTCATGCAGGTCAGGGCTTCGATGGCGGTTTTCAGAAGATGGTGGCTCGCCTCGCCCTGCATATGGGCGATCAAGCCGAAACCGCAGTTATCCTTGAATTCATCAGGATGGTACAGACCTGCTTTCATAGGGGAACTCTCACCAGGGCTGCCTTAAGAAAAAGGCAGAATTGCTTTGTAATTCAACTCCTTACCATACGCGCCGGACTTGTCGCCAGCTTTTGCGTAGGCAAAGGGAGGTCATTGTACATAGCCCATTGGTCGACCACAAATCTTAGCGGCCAACTAGTGAAAGTCGATGTCGCAAAAATGAATGAATGAACCAGGAGGCCGTGCTAGCGACCACCCGGTCAGAAGGCGAGGGATCAGGCTCGCGCGGAACTAGCGAGCCATCTCCTGCTGGATGCTGGCGAAGGTCTTGGGCCAGGGTTTACCAGCCTGGACCTTGGCCGGCAAGGATTTGATCGCAGCTTGGGCAGCAGTGCGACTGGGGAAACTGCCATAGGTCACGACATAGAGCGCCTTGCCCTGATACTGCTTCTTGAAGTAGTGGTACTGGCCGCCATTCTGCTGAACGAAGGCTTTGGCGCTGTTTTCCGAACTGGTGCCAAGCACCTGCAGGGCGAAATGATTGCCGGTCTGGCTGCGATACCAACCATTGCCCGCACTCCCACCCGCAGCAGCGGCCGCAGGCGCCGACGTAGGTTTCTCAACCGGCTTGGCCGCAGCCTGACTCGGCGCAGGGGCCGGCTTGGAAGCCGGGGCCGAAACGGCCGCCGATGTCGGAGCCGGGGTGGCAGGTTTGGCGGGTGCGACCGGGGCAACAGGCACAGCTGCGACAGGCTGAGTCGGCAGGGGCAACGGTTGCGACGACGCAATGGGTTCTACTGATGCAGGCGCTGGACTGGCTGTCGCCCCCTGGGGCGGTGCAACGGTGGTGACGGTAGGCGGCACATTGGCGGTCGCATCGGGTGCCGGAGCATCTTCCGGCTCACCCTGGCCAGCTGCCTGCGCCAGCGGTTCGCGAATTACCGGCTGGGCTTCTCCCACCAACGGCAACGGCAGCGGCTGGGAGGAACCTGCAAACTCGACAGCCGGCGCGCCAGAATCATCCTGACTGCCAGCCTGGCCGGCTGGTGCCTGCCCCAACGGCACCTGGGCGGCGGGTGCAGTCTCAGCATTGCCCTCGTTGCGCCCCTGCATCATCCAGGCAGCAACCACGCCGACCCCGACTACTGCAAGGGCCAGCAGGTGCTTCTTCGGCAGGCTGAAGCCGGTAGCGGATTTCCGCGACGCGCCACGCTCGGCAAGCATCGCTTCGACCATGAAATCACGTGCCACCTGATTGATCGAACCGGGCCAGCCGCCGGATTGCAGGTGGATCTCTTCCACCTGCTCATCGCTCAGCAACTCGATGCCACGACCAGCACCTTCGAGGCGCTGAGCGAGGTACTCACGGGTTTCTTCCTGACTGTAGGGCTGCAGCTCAATGACATGGAAGCGCTCCTCCCCTTCAGCCAGAGCATCGAGGCGTGCCAGCAAGGAGTCTTCACCAAACAGGAATACGTGAGTGCGCGCCTCGACATTGCCCTCGGCCAAGGCCAGCAGGCTATCGAGAGACGCGTCATCCAGTTCTTCGGCGTCATCCACCAGGAGATACACCTCCTGGCCGGTCAGGGCGAGCTGGGCAACCTGGGCCAGAATGGAACGCACGTCAGCCTGGGCAACACTCAACCCCTGGGCGATCTGCCGTAGCAGACCTCCGGCTTCGACCGAATTGCGAGCCGATACCACGAGACTCTGCACGGCCTGTTTGTTGGTGCTGGCGACCAGGGCCTGACGCAGCAGGGTCTTGCCGCTGCCATGCGGACCGCTCACCACGAGCATCAGTTGGCTATAGCGCGCCAGATGGTGTAGCTGACCAAGCACCGGCTTGCGCTGGGCAGGGAAGAACTTGAAGCCAGGCACCCGCGCCGCGAACGGGTCATGGGTGAACTGGTAATGACCGAGGTAGGCCTCGTCGGCGTGCAGGCTGCTCATGGGAATCCTTTACTCTCCAAGCTTGTCGGCCAGGGCGCGATAGTCGGCGGCCAAGGTGGCCTCCAGCACATCGCGCGAATATTCGGCAGTCACGACGGCTTCGCCTATTCGGCGCAGCAGCACCAGGCGTAACTGGCCATCGAGCACCTTCTTGTCTACGGCCATATGCTGGCGGAATTGTTCCGGCGTCATGTCCGTCGGCGGTACGACCGGCAAGCCGGCACTGCGCAGGAGGCGAATAGCCGCATCGCGCTCGTCTGTTGAAATCCAGCCCAGACGACTGGACATCTCAAGGGCCATGACGGTACCCGCCGATACCGCCTCACCGTGCAACCAGGCACCGTAACCCTGCTGAGTCTCGATGGCGTGGCCGAAGGTATGGCCCAGGTTGAGAATGGCGCGCAGACCAGACTCACGCTCATCCACCCCGACCACCCTGGCCTTGGCGGCACAGGAGCGCTCGATGGCTTCGGTCAGGGCGCCGGCGTCGAGGCCGCGCAGGGCAGGCATCTTCTCATCGAGCCAGGGCAGGAACGACTCGTCACAGATCAGGCCGTACTTGATTACCTCGGCCAGGCCGGCAGACAGTTCGCGTTCCGGCAGGGTGCGCAGGCTGTCCGTGTCGATGATCACCGCCTTGGGCTGATAGAAGGCGCCGACCATGTTCTTTCCCAACGGATGGTTGATCCCAGTCTTGCCACCGACGGAGGAGTCCACCTGGGACAGCAGAGTGGTAGGTACCTGGATGAAGTCCACGCCACGCTGGTAGCAAGCTGCAGCAAAGCCGGCCATATCACCGATAACACCGCCCCCAAGGGCAATAACGGTGGTACGCCGATCATGGCGCGCGCCCAGCAGGGCGTCGAAGATCAACTGCAGGGTTTCCCAGTTCTTATGGGCCTCGCCATCGGGCAGCACAACCGGTAATACCGAATAGCCCTGCAAGGTCTGGGTCAGTTTCTCAAGATAGAGGGGCGCCACAGTCTCATTGGTGACGACAGCCACCTGCCGACCCGCGATATGCGGCGTGAAGAGCTCCGGCTGCGACAGCAGCCCGGAACCTATATGAATGGGATAGCTACGCTCGCCAAGATCGACCTGAAGTGTCCGCATGGGGCCCCCGACATAAAAAGGGCTAAAGGATAGCGCAGTTCCGCCCGCGCATTAACGGGGCGGCAGTGCCTGCAGGCGCGCCAGTATTTCTTGCACCACAAGGCGCGGCGGCCGCTCGTCGGTTTCGATGATGATATCGGCGATCTCGCGATAGAGCGGATCGCGAATCGCCATCAGGTCGCGAAGGACCTTTCCCGGATCAGCCGAGCGCAGCAGCGGGCGATTGCGGTCCCGAGCGGTCCGTTCGATCTGCTGCTCAACGGAGGTATGCAGATAGACAACCCGCCCGCCACAGCGCAAGGCCTGGCGGTTGGCCGGACGCAACACTGCGCCGCCGCCAGTCGCCAGGACGACACCGTCCTGCTCACAGAGCTCTTCGATCATCGCCTGTTCACGATCACGAAAGCCTTGCTCACCCTCGACGTCGAATATCCAAGGGATATTCGCTCCGGTGCGCTGTTCGATTTCCTTATCGGAGTCCTTGAAGGGAAGTCGCAGTTCTTTTGCAAGCAAACGCCCGATGGTGCTTTTTCCTGCCCCCATCGGGCCGATCAGAATCAAATTTCGCACCGATATCAGCGACTCACCGCAATTGCCTGGTTGTTCATGATACGGGGAGTGAGGAATACCAGTAGCTCGGATTTCTTGTCCTGAACCACGTCGCGACGGAACATGCGGCCGAGGAAGGGCAGGTCGCCGAGGAAGGGCACCTTGTCCACCGCCTTGGTTTGGGTGTTGGAGAATACCCCACCTATGACAATGGTTTCACCATCGTTGACCAGTACCTTGGCGTTGACTTCGTTTTTGTTGATCGGCGGTACGCCGTTCAGGGCGTTGGCGAAGTCCGGAGCATCCTTGGTGACCTTGACTTCCATGATGATGCGGTTGTCCGGGGTGATCTGCGGAGTCACCTCGAGGGACAGGGCCGCCTCCTTGAAGGACGTGCTGGTGGCGCCGCTGGAACTGGCCTCCTGATAGGGAATCTCGGAACCCTTCAGGATCTTTGCAGTTTCCTTGTCAGAGGTGACCACTTTGGGTTGCGACACGATCTCGCCGTTGCCGGTCTTCTCCATGGCCGACAGCTCGAGGTCGAGAATGGTGTTATCGGTGATGAAACCGATACCAATGCTCGAGGTAGGGTCGCTGGCACCAAGGTCGACGAATGGAGCGTTCGCCAGGTTCACGTTGCCTGCCTGCGAAGCACCCGGGCGACCGGCGCCACCGCCACCGACAACGAAGTTGTTGTCACCAATGCTCGCGCCACGCCATTCGACACCCAAGGCCTTGTCGTAGTCGACGTTGGCTTCGACGATGCGCGCCTCGATCATTACCTGACGAACCGGGATATCCAGTTGGGCAACGATGCGGCGCAATTCGCCCAGCTTGTCCTCGGTCTGGTAGGCGATGATGCTATTTGTGCGGTCATCCACGGTAATGGAGCCGCGCTCATCGGTACCGGCGGCACTCGGGTCGCCGCTGGTGACGGACTGGAACAGCTTGGCGATATCCGCAGCCTTCGCGTAGTTCACCTGGATCAGCTCACGACGCAGGGGAGCGAGTTCGGCGATCTGCTTTTGCGATTCCAATTCCTGACGCTCGCGAGCGGCAATTTCGTCAGCCGGCGCGACCAGCAGCACGTTGCCGACCTTGCGCTTGTCCAGGCCCTTGGTCTTCAGCACCAGGTCCAGAGCCTGATCCCACGGGACATTCTGCAGGCGCAGGGTGATGTTGCCCTGCACGGTGTCCGAAGCGACCAGGTTCAAGTCGGTGAAGTCGGCAATCAGCTGCAATACCGAGCGCACATCGATGTCCTGGAAATTCAGCGACAGCTTCTCGCCAGAGTAGGCAAACCGCTCCGCCCTGCGCTTCTCCACATCATCCTGAGTCAGCGGCTTGATACTAACGGTGAGCTTGTTGTCGGTCTGGTAGGCCAGGTAGTCATAGAAGCCGGTAGGTTCGATGCTGATGCTGGCGTTGCTGCCGGAACCCGAGGCGCTGACAAACTGCACCGGAGTAGCGAAGTCCTTCACATCCAGGCGTACACGCAAAGGTTCTGGCAGCTGGGTCTTGGAGAAGTCCAGGCGAATCTTGCCGCCCTGTTCCTGAATGTCGGGGCTGACGCTAGGGTCGGACAGGGTAATGACCACATTGCCCTCACCCTGCTCACCACGCTGGAAGTCGATGTTTTCGATGGCGCGATCGGCACGGCCATAGCTCTTGACCGGCTGCGAAGCCGTCAGGGGGGCAGCAGCCGGAGCTGGCGCGGACGCCGTGGTGCGCGGAGCGGCGGACGCGGAATCTCCCACCAGGACATAAAGGTTTCGACCCTCCACACGAGTGCTATAGGGCACCAGAGTAGACAGGTTGATGATCAGACGGGTGCGGTCCTTGGCCTCGACCACCGTCACACTGCGGGCGTTGCCTACGCCCAACTCTCGGTTCTTGGTGCCTAGCTTGTTCGACACGCCTGGAAGGTCCAGGGCGATGCGCGCAGGCTGCTCAATGGTATAGCCACGGGGAGCGACCACCGGCTCGTCGAAAGCCAGCTTGAGTTCAACCCTGTCGCCCGGAAGGGCCGCAACATCCAGCGCCTGCAGGTTCGCAGCCAGCAGCGCTGGCGACAGCAGTGCAGCCAATAGCGTGATACCAAGGCGCGATAGCGAGCTTTTCATCATCTGGTTCCGTTGTGCAGACCGGTAGTTATTCTTCATCGGTGATTCACCTCGCCCTCAAGAGCGCTCTCTGAGCGCGAGACTCCGCGGACGTTCCAGCCATCCGCCTTCTCCATCCGGGACAATCTCGACCACGTCGACCTTGGCTTCATCGATGCCAACGATGCGGCCGTGGTTACGCCCCAGATAGTCACCCACCTTGACCCGATGCACCCCTCCTGCACCATTGATCAAGGCAAAGGTTCCCGAGCCATTGGACAGGGTACCGACCATTTCGAAGGACTCGATGTTGAAGCCCTCTAGGAATTGCTTGACGCGGGTCTCGTCCGGATGAACGTCCTTCGACCCCTTTTGCTGCTTGGCCAGATCGATCTTGATCGGCGGTTGGAAGGGGCTGCGCAATGCCGAAGCACTGTACGTGAAGGCTTCATAAGGCTGGAATTTCGGCAAGGGCTCGATGGACCCCTTCGGGCGAGCGCGCACCTCATCCATATAAGCCTGGAGGTCACCAAAGTCGCTGCCAGCACCGCAACCGGAAAGACTGGCGAGCATAAGGGCACAAAGTGCCAAGCGGGCGCGAGGACTACTCATTTCTGCAGCCCCTTGTCGTTGTAGCGGTAAGTCTTGGCCAGGATTGACATACGCAACTTGGAGCCGCTGTCCTGGTCAACAGGTTTGATGTCGAAATCATGCAGGGTGACGATTCGCGGCAGGCTGGCGACGCCACTGACGAAGGTCGCCAGGTCGTGGTAACCGCCAACCACCGAAATCTGGATCGGCAGCTCGATATAGAACTGCTGGGCAGCCTCCGGCAGCAACTTGATCTCTTCGAACTCGAGACCGCTGCCCAGACCTGTACGGGTGATGTCTTCCAGCAAGCCCGGCACTTCGGTGTCGCTTGGCAACTGACGCAACAGGGCACCGAAGGAGGTCTCCATCTCCTTCATCTGCTCCTTGTAGGCTTCCAGGTTCGCGGCCTGGAAAGCCTTGGCAGCGAACTGCTCCTTTAGAGTCACCTCTTCGGCACGCTTCGAGTCCAGTTGCAGCTCAAGATCCTTGAGATGGAAGTTGTAACCCAGCGCCAGCACCAGTATCAGCAGCAGTATGCAAGTGATGACCTTGACCGCAATGGGCCAGGACCCCAGGTTGTTGACGTCCAGATCGGCCAGATCGATCTTGCGCAGGCTTTCGAGGGAGTCGGAGAAACTCATTTCGCGGCTCCTTTGGTGGCGGCGTTCTTGCCGTTTTCCTCTTCGGAGCCCGGCTGGGTCTGCTGCACGGTCAACTGAAACACGTTGGCCTGGTCCACTGCCCCCGCAGTAATCGCCTTGACCTCGGTGAGATTCGGCGAAACCAGCCACTCCGAGGCATCCAGATTACGCATCAGGTTGGAAACCCGGTTGTTCGACTCGGCGGCGCCAACAATAGCGATGCTTTTCCCGGTCATTTTCAGACCGGTGAAGAAGACACCATCGGGCAGGGTACGCACCAACTGGTCGAATACACGACCAATGATCGGTCGATTGCCCTGCAGGTCCTGAATGATCTTCATCCGCTCAAGAAGCTGCTGACGACGGGTCTTCAGCTCGCTGATTTCCTTGATCCTGGCATCCAGGACAGCAATTTCCTTGCGAACGAAGTCATTGCGCGCCTGCTGGTTCTCGATGGCGCTGTTCAGGTACTGGTCACCCAGGAACACTGCACCGGCGCCCAGCGCCAGAATGGCTCCCATTGCCACCAGGAAGCGCTGCTTGCGCTCCTCGCGCAGTTGCTCCCGCCAGGGGAGTAGGTTGATGCGCGCCATCAGTCGAAACTCCTCATCGCCAAGCCGCAAGCAATCATCAGCGCCGGCGCGTCACTAGCAAGCGCGCCCGCATTGACCTTGCTACTCAGCGCCATGTCGGCGAATGGGTTGGCAACCAGGGTCGGCGTGCCGATCTTCTGCTGGATCAGCCGATCCAGATCGGGAATCGAAGCCGTACCACCCGCCAGGAGGATGTAATCCACATCGTTGAACTGACCCGCGGCGAAGAAGAATTGAAGCGAGCGGGAAACCTGCTGGACGACTGCATCCTTGAACGGTTGCAGAACCTCGCTGTCGTAGTCATCCGGAAGACCACCTTGCTTCTTGGCAAGGCCAGCTTCTTCGACCGAAAGCCCATAACGCCGCTGGATCTCTTCGGTAAGTTGGCGACCACCGAAGAGCTGCTCACGGGTATAGATGGTGCGCCCGTTGTGCAGGACGCTGAGGGTGGTCATGGTGGCGCCGATATCAACGACCGCTACCGTCAACTCGTCATGCGAATCACCGAACTGGGCCGAAAGCAGCGAATAGGCGCGTTCCAGCGCATAGGCTTCAACGTCGACCACCCTGGCAGTGAGGCCGGCCAGCGCAAGCGCGGCCTCGCGCACTTCGACGTTCTCCTTCCGGCAAGCTGCCAGTAGTACGTCGACTCGCTCCGGGTTGCGCGCGGATGGCCCCTGCACCTCGAAGTCGATAGAAACTTCTTCCAGCGGATAGGGGATGTACTGGTCGGCCTCGATCTTCAGCTGGTTCTCCAGATCATCATCGGAGAGCCCGGCTTCCATTTCGATGGTCTTGGTGATCACGGCCGAACCGGCCACGGCCACCGCGACAGCCTTGACACCGGTACGCGCCTTCGTGACCACACGGGAAAGCGCTTGCCCAACGCCCTCCAGCTCGGCGATGTTCTTTTCGACAACCGCGTTTGGTGGGAGTGGCTCGACGGCATAGGACTCCACTTTGAAGCGGCTTCCCGAGCGACTCAATTCAAGGAGCTTGACTGAGGTCGAGCTGATGTCGATCCCCAACAGCGAATTCGCTTTCTTATTGAAGAGCCCTAGCACGACCGATTTCCTATCAGCGTCCGAGACTTACGGACGATTTATGTTTTTCCACATTAAATAGCAGTCTTGACAGAAGCGCAAATGGCTCCCCCGGAAAAAAAACGCTTATAATGTGATCGGCTTTTGCCTTTTATCATCGTCTTTCGCTTAACTCATTCTTTTGTCTGGAAATCCATAAGCCTTGATGCGCCTGCTGAAGTTTTTCTGGTGGTCCCTCGTCGCCGTTTTCTGTGGCCTGCTGCTCAGTTTCAGCGGCGCCTACCTCTATCTTAGCCCCAGCCTTCCGTCCGTCGACTCGCTACGCAGGATTCAGCTCCAGATCCCGCTGCGCGTCTACAGCAGCGATGGCAAGCTGATCGCGGAGTTCGGCGAGATGCGCCGCTCGCCAGTGCGTTTCGCCGACATCCCGCCGGATTTCATCAAGGCCCTCCTGGCTGCCGAGGACGACAATTTCGCAAACCATTATGGCGTCGACCTCACCAGCCTGATGCGCGCTGCCACGCAATTATTGAAGACTGGCCACATCCAGACAGGCGGCAGCACCATCACCATGCAGGTGGCGAAAAACTACTTCCTCACCAGCGAAAGAAGTTTCTCCCGCAAGATCAATGAAATATTGCTAGCCCTGCAAATTGAACGGGAACTCAGCAAAGATGAAATTCTTGAACTTTATGTGAACAAGATCTACCTCGGTAACCGCGCCTACGGTATCGAAGCCGCCGCACAGGTCTATTACGGCAAGTCCATTCGCGAACTCAGCCTGGCACAGATGGCAATGATCGCCGGCCTGCCCAAGGCCCCCTCGCGCTTCAATCCGCTGGTCAATCCGACGCGCAGCAAGGAACGACGCGACTGGATCCTCGGACGCATGTACAAGCTTGGCCGAATCGATGACGCCCGCTACCAGCAGGCACTCAACGAGCCGATCAATGCCAGCTACCACGTTCCCACGCCTGAACTGGCCGCGCCCTATATTGCCGAGATGGCCCGCGCCGAGATGGTCGGCCGCTACGGCAGTGACGCTTACACTGAAGGTTTCCGCGTCACCACCACCGTCCCCAGCGACCTCCAGCAAGCCGCCAACACTGCCCTGCGCGAAGGCCTGATCGAGTACGACCAACGCCACGGCTACCGCGGCCCGGAAACCCGCCTACCGGGTATGACCAAGGAAACCTGGCTGCAGGAACTGACCAAGCAGAAGTCTCTTGGTGGCTTGGAGCCAGCCATCGTCACCCAGGTAGAGAAGAGCGGCATCCTGGTCCTGACCCGGAGTGGGCAGGAAGAGGCTGTGAGCTGGGACAGCATGAAGTGGGCCCGCCCCTTCCTTAACACCAACAGCCTCGGCCCACGCCCGCAACAGCCCGCTGACGTCACCCAGGTCGGTGATCTGATTCGCGTACAGCGTCAGGCCGATGGAAGCCTGCGCTTCGTTCAGCTTCCCGCTGCGCAGAGCGCCCTGGTTTCACTGGATCCGAATGACGGCGCCATTCGTGCCCTGGTCGGCGGCTTCTCCTTCGAGCAGAGCAACTACAACCGCGCCGCGCAAGCCAAGCGCCAGCCGGGCTCGAGCTTCAAGCCGTTCCTTTATGCCGCGGCCCTGGACAACGGTTTCACCGCCGCCAGCCTGGTGAACGACGCCCCCATCGTCTTTCAGGAAGCAGGTATGGAAGAAGCCTGGCGCCCGAAGAACGACAACAACACCTTCCTCGGCCCGATCCGCCTGCGCGAAGCCCTGTACAAGTCGCGCAATCTGGTGTCGATCCGCGTACTGCAGGCCATCGGCATCGACTATGCGCTGAACTACATCAGCCGTTTCGGCTTCAACAAGGATGACTTGCCGCGCAACCTATCCATGGCGCTTGGCACGGCCAACCTCACTCCACTGGAGATCGCCGGGGGCTGGAGCGCCTTCGCCAACGGCGGCTACAAGGTGCAGCCTTATCTGATCGATCGCATCGAAAGCCGCGACGGCAAGGTCCTGTTCGTTGCCAATCCGCCTCGAGTTCCAGCGAGCGAGGCGCAATCCAGCGAAGTCGCACAGGCGAATGCCGCGCCGGATACCCTGCTCGCCTCCACCGACGCCTCTGCCCCCCAAAGCCAGACACCGGCCACTGCAGAGCGCATCGTCGACCCGCGCACCACCTACATCCTCAATAGCATGCTGCAGGATGTGATCAAACGCGGAACCGGTCGCCGTGCGCTGTCCATGGGTCGCAACGACATCGCTGGCAAGACCGGCACCACCAACGAATCGAAGGACAGCTGGTTCTCCGGCTACAACGCAGACTACGTCACCACTGTCTGGGTTGGCTTCGACCAGCCGGAAAGCCTGGGCCGCCATGAGTACGGCGGCACCGTCGCGCTGCCGATCTGGATGAACTATATGGGCACGGCCTTGAAGGATAAGCCGGCCCACGTCCAGCCCGAGCCCGCAGGCCTACTGACCCTGCGCATCGATCCCCTGAGCGGTCGCGCCGCCAGCCCCGGCACGGCAGATGGGTTCTTCGAGCTGTTCAAGAGCGAAGACACACCGCCGCCAATGAGCGAGCTGGATCCGGGCCTGGCCATCCCCGGCAGCCCGCTGCCCGCCGACGAGGCTGCCCCCATCGACCTGTTCTGAGGAACAGGCGCCCAATAAAAAGCCCCGCGATTCAGACCATGTGAAAGCCTAGCCGTCTGAGTCGAGGCTGAAGACAATGCCCGTATCGTTCGATACGGGCATTGTCGTTTATGGGCTTCATCCAGGGAGAGGCGCGCGGTCAGGACAGCCTGTTTCCGCCGTCGCTGGACGAGCGGGTTCCCGAAGACCACCTGGTGCGGGTGATCGAGGTCTACGTGGCGCGGTTGGATCTGCAGGTGCTGGGTTTCAGCAAGGCACAGCCGGGTCGAACCGGGCGTCCGCCCTACGACCCGGCGGACCTGCTCAAGCTCTACCTGTACGGCTACTTCCAGCGCATCCGCTCTTCCCGTCGCCTGGAGGCCAAGTGCCGGCGCAATGTCGAGGTGATGTGGCTGCTGGGGCGGGTGACACACTGCTGTTCGACCGCAGTGCCTTTAGCTAGGACGCGGAAACCGACCAGTACCCGTGTCCGGCGGGCCAGTGGCTACCGCTCAAACAGGTCAAGGGCAGCCAGCGCATCTACGCCGTACGCAGCGACTGCAGTGACTGCCCGTTGAAGCCGCAGCGCACCAACCCCCGGCGTCGACACATGACCCGGCATGCCCATGAAGCGGCGTTTGCGCGGATGCAGCAGCGGATGCAAGCGCACCCGGAGATGATGGTCAGGCGCCGATCCATCGTCGAACACCCCTTCGGCAACCTGAAGCAGTGGATCCTGGGCAACGGCCGCTTCCTGCTCCGCCAGTTGCAGGACGCACGCACGGAAACGCCCCTGGCGGTAAACGCCTACAACCTGAAACGAGCCCTCAACGTGCTCGGCGCCCATCGGTTGATCGAGTTGATGGGATAAATCCCGCTCCTCTCTTTCGATTACCCAGAAACGCCAACGCCCCGAACCAGTCGGGGCGTTGGTGTGGCCTGCACTCAGGGAGTTTTCACACGGCCTGTAGTGCGGGGCTTCTTATTACCTCTCGACTTAGCCGTTGAACACGTCATCCACCGACGTCAGCGGATAGTGCTTCGGATACGGCAGGGTCGCTACGCCGGACTCGATGGCGGCCTTGGCCACAGCATCGGAAACCACGGTGATCAGGCGTTTGTCCATGGGCTTCGGAATGATGTACTCACGACCGAACTCCAGGGATGCCACGTTGTAGGCATCGCAGACGTCCTTCGGTACCGGCTCCTTGGCCAGGTCGCGCAGGGCATTAGCGGCGGCGATCTTCATTTCCTCGTTGATGCGGGTGGCGCGCACGTCCAGGGCACCGCGGAAGATGAAAGGGAAGCCCAGAACGTTGTTGACCTGGTTCGGATAGTCGGAACGACCGGTGGCCATGATCACGTCGCTGCGGGTCTCGTGAGCCAGCTCCGGCTTGATCTCCGGGTCCGGGTTGGAGCAGGCGAAGACGATCGGGTTGGCCGCCATGCGCTTGAGGTCTTCCGGACTCAGCAGGTTGGCGCCGGACAGGCCGACGAACACGTCCGCACCGTCGAGTGCTTCGGACAGGGTGCGCTTGTCGGTTTCGTGGGCGAACACGGCCTTGTACTGGTTCAGGTCGTCGCGACCGGCGTGGATCACGCCTTTACGGTCGATCATGAAGATGTTCTCGACATTGGCACCCATGCTCACCAGCAGCTTCATGCAGGAGATCGCGGCAGCACCGGCGCCGAGGCAGACGATCTTGGCTTCGGCCAGAGATTTGCCTGCGATTTCCAGGGCATTGAGCATGCCGGCAGCGGTCACGATTGCCGTGCCGTGCTGGTCATCGTGGAACACCGGAATGTCGCACTGCTCGATCAGGGTACGCTCGATTTCGAAGCACTCGGGCGCCTTGATGTCTTCGAGGTTGATGCCACCGAAGGTAATGGAAATGCGCTTTACGGTATCGATGAAGGCCTGCGGGCTTTCAGCGTCCACTTCGATGTCGAATACGTCGATGCCTGCGAAACGCTTGAACAGAACGCCTTTGCCCTCCATCACCGGCTTGGAGGCCAGCGGGCCAAGGTTGCCCAGACCGAGGATGGCAGTGCCGTCAGAAATAACCGCTACCAGATTGCCCTTGCCGGTGTACTTGAAGGCCAGTTCGGGATCACGCGCGATTTCGCGTACCGGCTCGGCAACGCCCGGGCTGTAAGCCAGCGACAGGTCGCGGGCGGTAGCGGTCGGCTTGGTCAGCTCGACACTGAGTTTCCCGGGGCGGGGTTGGGCATGGTATTCGAGAGCGGCCGTTTTCAGATCAGACATTTTGGCATTTCCGCTTTTTGCTTGTGACAGACGTGACGGGCGAGCATACGCAAGATGCATGGGGCTAACAAGACCGTTCAGTCACCCGGCGTCAACCCCTCTAACGTAAGACTTTTAGCCAATCTCCTGGCCTCGGCTCGCCGATTGGATACAAATTATTGAGCAATCGAATACGATTTTCCAGATCCACTTGCGTACCCGGCAGTTTGCTCTCTCTAGCCAGGCTGGCAATGGTCTGCCCCGACTTCACCTGGATCAGGTGCAGTCGTAATGGCTGGGCCAGGGCGTACTCTTCCTTCTTCAGCGGGCGGAAGCTCTTGATAACAGACATGAAGTGATCGTCCTGGCTTTCCAGCGAGGCCCGATTGCGAATGGCACCGACGAACAGGTACGCCTTGTCGTCCTTGTAGATCACCGCCACTCGCCGCGCCGGAGTACCCGGAAGCACCGCAGTAGCCCCTTGTAGCCCCGCTTGCTGCAACGGCTCCTCCATGGACAGGCGCTGACCGGCCTTTTGTCGCAGGTAGTCTGCAGGCGTCAGGGTTGGCTTGCGGCCATCCAGAGTCATGGCGATGAATGCCTGTTGGTCGGCGCTGTGGGTGATCACCGCATCAGGGCGATTGACCAGCCCCCAGCCGTCCGGCAAATGCAGTGTGAAATCCAGTTCGGCGTGGTAGAAGTTCTGGTCACGACGCACGCCAGTTTCCGCCGAATCGCCGAAAGGTAGTCCCTCGAGATGCTTGAGGAATACCTCCCGGTTCACCAATTGATTGCCGCCAGCCAGCGCGCTTGCCGGCCCCACCACCTGTTGCAGACGGGTATCGTTGTCAGGGTGCGTGTCGAACAGCCCGTGATAACCCGACGGTGGCGCGGATTGACCCTTGCGCTGAGCCTGGTCGCGGGCGAACTCCTCCTGGTTTTTCAGCACTTTCACCACGTCGATCATGGCCTGGGGGTCATAACCACTGCGCGCCAGGTACTGGGCTCCGAGACCGTCAGCCTCCAGCTCCATATCGCGCCCATAGCCACGCACGAATGCGGTACCCAGTACATTGGTCAGGTCGCCGGCGGCACCGACACCGGTACCGATGGCCACCGCCTGCCCGAGGATGTTCCAGGCGGTGGACTGGCTCTGCTGCTGCACGCTGTGCCGCGCGGTGACATGCCCCACTTCGTGCCCCAGCACCGCGGCGAGTTCAGCCTCAGAGCTCAGGTACGCCAGCAGTCCGCGGTTGATATAGATGTAGCCACCCGGCAGAGCGAAGGCGTTGATATCAGGTGAGTCAACCACGGTGAACAGGTAGGGGATGTTATTGCGGTGACTGTGACGGGCGACACGCGCACCCACTTCCTGCACATAGGCCTGCAGCTTTTCATCCGCGTATCGCGGATTCTGCTTGGCGATTTCCTGGTTGTAGCGGCGTCCGAGATCCAGCTCCTGCTGCTCGCTCATCATCACAAAGTTGGTCTTACCGGTTGCAGGGTTGACTGCACAACCGACCAATTGGGAAGAAGCAAGCAGTAGCGCCATGACGAGCGCAGCGGATCTCATCGAATCACCTCGAGCATTCCATTGTGGGTAAGGGGGAGCATCCAGCGGGAATCCCTCGTATTAACGCCGCCCCTACGCGCGCGGTCAATTACCCAGCCCCGCGCCTCTACACGCCGCCCCACCAGGCGCTGCAGCGCGGCCGCATCGAACTGGCGCAATTGCTTCAGCTCGATCCGCAATACCAGCGGCCCCTCCAGCTGGAGCCAGACGCCGCCGCGGTTGCGATCAACCTTCGTCACTCGCCCCTGCACCAGCGCAAAGCCACTCTGCCGCAGCTGCCAGGGCGACTGCAGGGGCGGGCGACGCCAAAGCCCACGACCAGCCCGGCGCGCCGCGCGCTCGGCGATAGCGTGGCAGTCACTCAAGGCGGCGTTGGGGCCAATGGCGATGCGAAACGCCAAGCCCTCGGCAAGCAGGTACTCCTCAAGGTTTCGTCCGCGACTGTCGTACAGGTGCGCCAGCGTCCGACCGTACCTGTCTTTAGATTCGCGCCCGAGCCGAAGCCCCACCCATCCGCCGCTGGACTTCACCAGCTCGCCCAAGCGCTGGCGTGCCGCTTTGGCGTAGGGTTCATCCGACCGCCCCTTGCGCGCCAACTCGGGCGCATTCAGACCGATCATACGAATGCTTCGCCCATCGGTCAGACGCAGGGTGTCGCCATCAACGACTTTTCGGACTTTATAAGTAGGAAGCTTACCCGGAGCCGGGCAGGCGGCCTGCAGGGCGAAACTCAGTGCCCAGAAAAAGAAAAAGGCGCCTGCTAGAGGCGCCTTTTTTGTCAGCGGGGACGTGGCCACTGGGCCTTCCCGGGCTGCCCGGACCCTTACTTGGTGCCGAACACGCCGAAACGCTGCTTGAAGCGATCGATACGGCCGCCGGTGTCCAGAACCTTCTGCTTACCGGTATAGAACGGGTGGCACTCGGAGCATACGTCGAGGCTGATGTTCTTACCCAGGGTGGAGCGGGTTTTGATGACGTTACCGCAGCTGCAGGTAGCTTCGATCGCTACGTACTCGGGATGGATTTCCGGTTTCATTGCTTGATCCTCAGGTCTGGCGTGCCGCCACCCGACCCTATGTCGAGCACCGCACGGAAACAGGCGGCGGATGATACCAGAGTGCGGGGGCGTTGCAACCAGCCGGCCACACCGGCCGTCGCGGCGGGCCATGCTAAGATCGCGCCTTTTCCGAAGGGATCGCCCGCTTGCCCGACGCCCTCATTCTGCGCCTTGCCCTGCCCTCTCCGCTGCGCCGCCTGTTCGACTATCGGGCGCCTGCCGGCGTGCCGCGTGCCGCCCTGCAGCCAGGTGTGCGCCTGCGCGTTCCCTTCGGCCGTCGCGAGATCATCGGCGTGCTGGTTGAGCTGGCGGAGACGAGCGAAGTGCCCGCGGACAAGCTCAAGCCCGCCCTCGAACTACTGGACAGCCGACCGCCCCTGCCGCCGCCGCTGTTCAAGCTGTGTCTGTGGACCGCCCAGTACTACCAGCACAGCCTGGGCGACACCCTGAGCTGGGCACTGCCAGTGCTGTTGCGCCAGGGCGAACCGGCCGAAGCGCGGCAGGAGCGCTTCTGGCATGCAGCCCCCGGTGCCAGCGTCGACGATCCGCGCCTGGCCCGCGCGCCACGCCAGCGCCAGGCCCTGGCCACCCTTGCCCAGCACCCCCATGGCGTAGCCCACCAACTGCTCGCCCAGTTGCAGTTGAACAAGGACAGCCTCGATATCCTGCTGGAGAAGGGCCTGGCCCGCGTCGAAGTGCGCCGCCATGTCCCCAGCGAACGCCACGGCCCGCTGCTGGCCCAGCCGGAACTCCCGCTGAACCCGGAACAGCGCGCGGCCTTCGATGCCGTCCACGCCTCCTTTGGCAGCTTCAACGCCCTGCTCCTGGCGGGCGTGACCGGCAGCGGCAAGACCGAGGTCTACTTGCAACTTATCCGCCAGGCCCTTGAAGCCGGCAAGCAAGCCTTGGTGCTGATCCCCGAGATCAACCTTGGCCCGCAGACCCTTGAGCGTTTTTCGCGACGTTTCAACGCACGGATCGCCTTACTCCACTCGGCGGTCAACGACCGCGAACGTCTAGATGCCTGGCTAGCCGCCCGCGACGGTGAGGCCGATATCGTCATCGGCACGCGTTCGGCACTTTTCACACCGCTGAAGAATCCCGGCCTGATCATCATCGACGAGGAGCACGACGCCTCGTATAAACAGCAGGAAGGCCTGCGCTATCACGCCCGCGACCTTGCCCTGGTACGCGCCCGCCAGGAGAACACCCCAATCCTGCTGGGCTCAGCCACACCCTCCCTGGAAAGCCTGCAGAATGCCCACGCCGGTCGTTACGGCCTGCTGCGCCTGACCCAGCGGGCCGGTGGCGCCAAACAGCCACGTTTCCTGCGCCTGGATGTGAAGAGCCTGCCGCTGGACTCCGGCATCTCCATACCGTTGCAGCAGGCAATCGCACAGACCCTGGCCGCCGGCCAGCAAGTGCTGGTGTTTCTCAATCGCCGCGGCTTCGCACCCACCCTGCTGTGCCATGACTGCGGCTGGATCAGCCAATGCCCGCGCTGTGATGCGCGCATGACCCTGCATCAGCGCTTCAACGAACTGCGCTGCCACCATTGCGGCCACACCCAGCGCCAGCCGGCATGCTGCCCCGATTGCGGAAAGGTTGACCTTCGCCCCGTCGGCGCCGGCACCGAGCGCGCGGAAGAGCGCCTGGCAATCCTCTTCCCGAAAACGCGGGTACTGCGCATCGACCGTGACAGCACCGCGCGTAAAGACGCCATGGACAAGCTGTTCGCCACCATCCAGCGCGGTGAGCCCTGCATCCTTGTCGGCACCCAGATGCTCGCCAAGGGGCACCACTTCCCACGAGTGACCCTGGTGGCCATCCTCGATGCCGACGGCGGCCTGTTCTCCGCCGACTTCCGCGCCAGCGAGCGCATGGCCCAGTTGATCGTCCAGGTCGCCGGACGCGCTGGCCGTGCGGAGGAGCCGGGCCGGGTGATCATCCAGACCCACCTGGCCGATCATCCGCTGCTGGTACAACTCACCGAACAGGGCTATTTCGCCTTTGCCGAGCAGGCGCTCTCGGAGCGCCGAGCCGCTGGCCTGCCACCGTTCGCCCACCTTGCCCTGCTGCGTGCCGAAGCGCACAAGCCTGGCCAGGCGGAAGCGTTTCTCGACAGCGCCTGCCTCGAGGCCGAGCAGCAATTGGCCGAGATGGGCCTCAATGGCGTCGAACTCCTGGGGCCGGTGCCCGCGCCCATGGAACGCCGTGCCGGCCGCTATCGAGCACAATTGCTGCTGCAGGCCCATGCCCGCGCGCCGCTACACCGTCTGCTGACGCCCTGGAGCCAGGTATTGGAGCAGTTGCCTGGCGGTCGCACAGTGCGCTGGTCGCTGGATGTCGACCCTATTGACCTGTTCTAGCGCGGACCAACCGACCGACAGCACCCACTGGTCCTTGCAGCTCGCAGCTTAAAACTTGAAGCTGCTGCCGCAGCCCACCGATAATGCACAGTTTTCAACCAGTGCCAGCCCTCTCCGGGGCGGCCGGAAGAGCAGAAGATGAAAGACACCATTCGCCAGCTGATCCAGCAAGCCCTGACCCGACTCGCCAGCGAGGGCGTGTTGCCCGAGGGCCTCAGCCCGGCCATCCAGGTGGAAAACACCAAGGACAAGAGCCACGGCGACTTCGCCAGCAACATCGCCATGATGCTGGCCAAACCCGCCGGCATGAAGCCACGCGACCTGGCCGAGAAGCTCATCGCAGCCCTTCCCCAGGACGAGCAAGTGGCCAAGGTGGAAATCGCCGGGCCCGGCTTCCTCAACTTCTTCCAGAACACCCAGGCCCTGGCCCAACGCCTGGAGGCCGCCCTGGCCGACGACCACCTCGGCGTGCGCAAGAACGGCCCGCAGCAACGCGTGGTCGTCGACCTGTCGGCACCGAACCTGGCCAAGGAAATGCACGTTGGCCACCTACGCTCCACCATCATCGGTGACGGTGTAGCCCGGGTCCTCGAGTTCCTCGGTGACACCGTCATCCGCCAGAACCACGTGGGCGACTGGGGCACCCAGTTCGGCATGCTGCTGGCGTACATGCAGGAACAGCCGGTGGGCAGCGATGCCGAGCTGAGCGACCTGGAGTCTTTCTACCGCGCTGCCAAGAAGCGCTTCGACGAGTCCGAAGAGTTCGCCAACCGCGCCCGCGAGCTGGTGGTCAAGCTGCAGGCCGGCGACCCCGATTGCCTGCGCCTCTGGAACCGTTTCAACGACATTTCCCTGAGCCACTGCCAGGCCGTCTACGACCGCCTGGGCGTCAAGCTCACCATGGCTGACGTGAAAGGCGAGAGCGCCTACAACGACGACCTGCCGAACGTCGTTGCCGACCTGCGCACCAAAGGCCTGCTCACCGAGAGCGACGGTGCCCTGTGCGTGTTCATGGACGAGTTCAAGAACGCCGAAGGCAACCCCCTGCCGCTGATCGTGCAAAAGGCTGGCGGCGGTTACCTCTACGCCACCACCGACCTGGCCGCCACCCGCTACCGCGCCAACGTACTCAAGGCCGACCGTGCGCTGTACTTCGTCGACCAGCGCCAGGCCCTGCACTTCCAGATGGTCTTCGCTGCTGCGCGCCTCGCTGGATTCGTGCCCGCGTCGTTCGAGATGGAGCACATGGGCTTCGGCACCATGAACGGCGCTGACGGCCGCCCGTTCAAGACCCGCGATGGCGGCACCGTGAAGCTGATCGATCTGCTGGACGAAGCCGAACAGCGCGCCTACGACCTGGTCAAAGGCAAGAACCCTGAGCTGGACGAGGCCGAGCTGCGCCTGATTGCCCGTGCCGTAGGTATCGGCGCTGTGAAGTACGCCGACCTGTCCAAGCACCGCACCAGCGACTACAGCTTCAACTTCGAGCTGATGCTGAGCTTCGAGGGCAACACGGCCCCCTACCTGCTCTACGCCTACACCCGCGTAGCCAGCGTGTTCCGCAAGCTCGGCAAGGACTTCTCCGAAGTCGATGGCCAGATCATCCTTGTCGCCGACCAGGAACAGGCCCTGGCTGCCAAGCTGGCGCAGTTCGCCGATACCCTGGGCAACGTCGCTGAGAAGGGCGTCCCGCACCTCCTCTGCGCCTACCTCTACGACCTGGCCGGCCTGTTCTCCAGCTTCTACGAGAACTGCCCGATCCTCACCGCCGACGACCAGGCCACCCAGCAGAGTCGCCTGCGCCTCGCCGCGCTGACCGGCCGCACCCTGAAACAGGGTCTTGAGCTGCTCGGCCTGCAAACCCTGGAACGCATGTAACGGACTATGGCGAAGAAAAAAGCTGCACCCAAGCGCGGGGCCAGCCGCTACCAGGCGCCGGCCAAGAAACCAGTGCCCGGCTGGGTCTGGCTCGCCATAGGACTGGTCATCGGTGGCTTCGTGGTTTTCCTGAACCAGCTCGAGCCGGGCCGCGACGAAGTGCGCCGGACCAAGCCAGAGCAGGCCGCGACCGGTGCCGCCAGCGGCAAGGCCGGCAGTGATGCCGGGAAGCCCCAGGCCAAGCCGACGACACCGCCCCCCCAGGAACCGGCGAAGCCGAAGTACGACTTCTACACCCTGCTGCCGGAGTCGGAAGTGATAGTGCCGCCGGAAGCGGTGCCCAAGGAGACGCCGCCCACACCGGCCGAGCAGAAGCCGGTCACGCCGGAAGAAGCCGCCAAGATTGATGCTGCACGCGCCCAGGCCGCCCTGAACGGCGAGACGCCGCCCCCGCCGCCGGTGGTGGCCAAGGCGCCGGTCACCAACCAGTTCTTCCTCCAGGCCGGCTCGTTCCGCAAGCGCGACGACGCCGACCGCGTGCGCGCTCAGATCATCCTGCTCGGACAGAACGTCCAAGTGGAGTCCGGCACCGTTCGCGAAGAAACCTGGTATCGCGTGCTGGTCGGCCCCTTCGCCAATCGCGAGCAGCTCGCCTCGGCACAGAAGCAGCTCGCCGGCAGCGGATTCAGCAATTTGCTGTTACAGCAGCGCCAAAGCCGTTGAGCTGCTGATTACCTTGCCCGGTTGAAAACCCGGGCAAGGCCCCCCATCTGAGTTTCCATTCGGGCATTTCGCCCCGCTGCGTGGAGACTCTCCCCTTGACCACCATCGTTTCAGTCCGCCGCAACGGCAAAGTCGTCATGGGCGGCGACGGCCAGGTTTCCCTCGGCAACACCGTCATGAAGAGCAACGCCCGCAAGGTCCGTCGCCTCTATCACGGCCAGGTCCTGGCCGGCTTCGCCGGCGCCACGGCCGACGCCTTCACCCTGTTCGAACGTTTCGAAGGCCAACTGGAAAAGCACCAGGGCCACCTGGTCCGGGCCGCCGTCGAGCTGGCCAAGGACTGGCGCACCGACCGCTCCCTGAGCCGCCTGGAAGCCATGCTCGCCGTCGCCAACAAGGATGCCTCTCTGATCATCACCGGCAATGGTGACGTGGTCGAACCCGAGCACGGCCTGATCGCCATGGGCTCCGGTGGCGGCTTCGCCCAGGCCGCTGCCCTGGCGCTGCTGCAACACACCGAACTGTCCGCTCGCGAAGTGACCGAGACCGCCCTGAACATCGCCGGCACCATTTGCGTGTTCACCAACCAGAACCTGACCATCGAGGAGCTGGACAGCGCCGAGTAAGGCCGCTGTCCCGCAATGGAGCAATTTTCATGTCCATGACGCCCCGCGAAATCGTCCACGAACTCAACCGCCACATCGTTGGCCAGGACGACGCCAAGCGCGCCGTCGCCATCGCCCTGCGCAACCGCTGGCGCCGCATGCAGCTGCCGGTCGAACTGCGCGCCGAGGTGACGCCAAAGAACATCCTGATGATCGGTCCGACCGGTGTCGGCAAGACCGAAATCGCGCGTCGCCTGGCCAAGCTGGCCAATGCGCCGTTTATCAAGGTGGAAGCCACCAAGTTCACCGAAGTTGGCTACGTCGGCCGTGACGTCGAATCGATCATCCGCGACCTGGCCGATGCCGCCGTGAAGATGATGCGCGAGCAGGAAATGCACCGCGTACGCTACCGCGCCGAAGACGCCGCCGAAGACCGCATCCTCGACGCCCTGCTGCCCCCGGCCCGCACCGGCTTTGGCGATGAGCAGCCGCGTGAGGACTCCAACACCCGCCAACTGTTCCGCAAGCGTCTGCGCGAAGGCCAGCTTGATGACAAGGAAATCGACATTGAAGTGGCCGAGTCCCCGGCTGGCGTGGAAATCATGGCCCCGCCCGGCATGGAGGAAATGACCAACCAATTGCAGAGCCTCTTCTCCAACCTCGGCAAAGGCAAGCGCAAGACCCGCAAGCTGAAGGTCAAGGAAGCCATGAAGCTGGTGCGCGACGAAGAAGCCGCGCGCCTGGTCAACGAGGAAGAGCTGAAAGCGGCCGCCCTGGAAGCGGTGGAACAGAACGGTATCGTCTTCATCGACGAGATCGACAAGGTGGCCAAGCGCGGTAACGTTGGCGGCGCCGATGTATCCCGCGAGGGTGTGCAACGCGACCTGCTGCCGCTGATCGAAGGTTGCACCGTGAACACCAAACTGGGCATGGTGAAGACCGACCACATCCTGTTCATCGCCTCCGGCGCCTTCCACCTGTCCAAGCCCAGCGACCTGGTGCCGGAACTGCAGGGCCGCCTGCCGATCCGCGTGGAGCTTAAGGCACTCTCCCCGGAAGACTTCGAGCGCATCCTCACCGAGCCCCACGCCTCGCTGACCGAGCAGTACAGCGCGCTGCTTAAGACCGAGGGCCTGAACATCGAGTTCGCTCCGGACGGCATCAAGCGCCTGGCGGAGATTGCCTGGCAGGTCAACGAGAAGACCGAGAACATCGGTGCCCGACGCCTGCACACCCTGCTCGAACGCCTGCTGGAAGAGGTGTCCTTCAGCGCTGGCGACCTCGCCGCGCAGCATGACGAGACACCGATCCTCATCGATGCGGCCTACGTCAACGGCCATCTCGGCGAGCTTGCACAGGACGAGGACCTTTCGCGCTACATTCTCTGATAGGCGCGTATCACGGACAGCCGGCACTCGCCGGCTTTCTGTTTTTTGGAGACTTCGAAATGCGAATCCCCAGCGGTATCGAACTGCACAAGGCCTCCAGGACCCTGACCCTGAAGTACGGCCCGGAGGAAAGCTACACCCTGAGCGCCGAGTTCCTGCGCGTGCACTCTCCCTCGGCAGAGGTCCAGGGTCACGGCAAGCCCATCCTCCAGTACGGCAAGCTGAATGTCGGCTTGAGCAAGCTGGAACCGGCCGGCAACTATGCCCTGAAATTGACCTTCGACGACGGCCACGACAGCGGCCTCTTCACCTGGGACTACCTCTATCAGCTCGCCACCCGTCAGGAAGCGCTGTGGAACGACTATCTGCAAGAGCTCGCAGCTGCGGGCCGTTCGCGCGACCCTGACGAATCGGTGGTCAAACTCATGCTCTGAAGCGGTGCAGGCCGCGCCCCATCCCGGCCCTTGCCGCCCAAGGTTAGGGCGCATTTTCTAAACGCTCGCGACATACTCCCGCTGCAGCGAACTCTCTGCGGTCCGCTTGCGCAAACTGACAAACTCGGGTAACCAAGTTCTGGCAAGTTCCATGCATTTGGCATCGCCAGATACAGAGAAATACGCGAAGTTCGCTTCGCCTTCCCGGTAACCCGAGCGTGTCAGCGCGCTAATCCGCCAGGGCGCTGTTCGACTCAGGACAATGGAGCGTCGTAGATGAGCAACAAGAACAATGAAGACCTGCAGCGCCAGGCCTCGGACAACACCCTGAACCTCAATCCGGTGATAGGTATCCGCGGCAAGGACCTGCTGTCTTCAGCACGGATGGTGCTGTTGCAAGCCATCAAGCAACCTTTCCACAGTGCAAAACACGTCGCCCATTTCGGCCTGGAATTGAAGAACGTGTTGCTTGGCCAGTCCGGTCTGCAACCGGAAGCCGATGACCGTCGTTTCAATGATCCGGCCTGGAGCCAGAACCCGCTGTACAAACGCTATCTTCAGACCTACCTCGCCTGGCGCAAGGAGCTGCATAGCTGGATCGAGCAAAGCGAACTCTCTGAACAGGACACCAGTCGCGGCCACTTCGTCATCAACCTGATGACAGAGGCCATGGCGCCCACCAACAGCATGGCCAACCCGGCCGCAGTCAAACGGTTCTTCGAGACCGGCGGCAAAAGCCTGCTGGATGGCCTTTCCCATCTGGCCAAGGACATGGTGAACAACGGCGGCATGCCGAGCCAGGTCAACATGGATGCCTTCGAGGTCGGCCAGAACCTCGCCACGACCGAAGGTGCGGTGGTCTTCCGCAATGATGTGCTGGAACTGATCCAGTACAAGCCCATCACCGAGAGCGTGTACGAACGCCCGCTACTCGTGGTGCCGCCCCAGATCAACAAGTTCTACGTCTTCGACCTGTCGCCGGAGAAGAGCCTGGCGCGCTTCTGCCTGCGCAGCAACCTGCAGACCTTCATCGTCAGCTGGCGCAACCCGACCAAGGCGCAGCGCGAGTGGGGCCTGTCCACGTACATCGAGGCCCTCAAGGAGGCCATCGACGTCATCCTGAAGATCACCGGCGCCAAGGACCTCAACATGCTCGGCGCGTGCTCCGGCGGTATCACCACGGTCGCCCTGCTCGGCCACTACCAGGCCATTGGTGAGAACAAGGTCAATGCCTTCACCCAAATGGTCAGCGTGCTCGACTTCAACCTCGATTCCCAGGTAGCGCTGTTCGCCGATGAACAGACCCTCGAAGCCGCCAAGCGCCGCTCGTACCAGGCCGGCGTACTGGAAGGCAAGGATATGGCCAAGGTCTTCGCCTGGATGCGCCCCAACGATCTGATCTGGAACTACTGGGTCAACAACTACCTGCTTGGCAACGAACCGCCGGCCTTCGACATCCTCTATTGGAACAACGACACCACGCGCCTGCCTGCAGCGTTCCATGGCGAACTGGTGGAGATGTTCAAGACCAATGCCCTGACCCGTCCGAACGCCCTGGAGGTCTGCGGCACGCCCATCGACCTGAAGCAAGTCACCAGCGACTTCTTCTGCCTTGCCGGCACCACCGACCACATTACCCCCTGGGAAGCCTGCTACCGCTCGGCACTGCTACTGGGCGGCAAATGCGAGTTCGTGCTGTCCAACAGCGGCCACATCCAGAGCATTCTCAACCCACCGGGCAACCCCAAGGCACGCTTCTCCACGGGTAGCGAGATGCCGAAGGATCCGAAGGTCTGGCTGGAGAATGCGACCAAGCACGCTGACTCCTGGTGGCTGCATTGGCAGCAGTGGATCGGCGAACGCTCCGGCAAGACCAAGAAAGCCAGCTTCACCCTGGGCAACAAGGCCTTCCCGGCCGGTGAAGCCTCGCCCGGCACCTATGTGCACGAGCGATGAGAGATTGCGCCCTGCGCACCACTGCCCATGGCACCGGGATGTGCCTTGCGCGCCGCTGGCAACTGCCAGTGGCGTTGGTCAGGCATAGCCTGGCGGATTCGGGAGAAGCCACGGTTGGTTTCTCCCGACTTTCTAATCAATAGGGCTCCGCGCATGCCGCTACCTTTCGTATTCCGAACCATCGACCTGGACGGCCAAACCATCCGTACCGCCGTACGCCCAGGTCAGTCGCACATGACGCCGCTGCTGATCTTCAACGGCATCGGCGCCAACCTCGAACTGGTGTTCCCCTTCGTCCAGGCACTCGACCCGGACCTGGAGGTGATCGCCTTCGACGTGCCCGGTGTCGGCGGATCGTCCACCCCGAGTACGCCCTACCGCTTCTCCGGTCTGGCCAAGCTCGCCGCGCGCATGCTGGATTACCTGGACTACGGCCAGGTCAGCGCCATTGGCGTGTCCTGGGGCGGCGCCCTGGCCCAGCAGTTCGCTCACGATTATCCGGAGCGCTGCAAGAAGCTAATCCTCGCGGCCACCTCAGCCGGTGCCGTGATGGTGCCGGGCAAACCCAAGGTGCTCTGGCGCATGGCCAGTCCGCGACGCTACATCCAGCCGTCCTACGGCGTGCATATCGCCCCGGACATCTACGGCGGCGCCTTCCGCCGTGATCCCAGCCTGGCCATGGCCCACGCCAGCAAAGTGCGCTCATCCGGCAAGCTGGGCTATTACTGGCAGCTTTTCGCCGGGCTCGGCTGGACCAGCATCCATTGGCTGCACCGCATCCGCCAACCCACCCTGGTGCTGGCCGGCGACGACGACCCGATCATCCCGCTGGTGAACATGCGCTTGCTGGCCTGGCGCATCCCCAATGCAGAACTCCACGTGATCGACGACGGCCACCTGTTCCTGGTGACCCGCGCTGAAACGGTGGCGCCGATCATCATGAAGTTCCTCGCCGAGGAACGTCAGCGGGCGGTAATCCACCCCCAGGCTGTGTCGCTACGGAGCGGTTAACACCGCAACCGCTCCCTTGTGGGGCGGTGCATTGACGCCCGAACCAGAGCGGTGCGCATTGTCATCAACTTGAATTCTGCCCGCGATAGTCTGGAATGCACTTCGAGCTACTGATGGTACAACCTTTGCTGTAGACCTCCAGAACCACGGACCGAATACGGAGCGTTGCCCCATGCGAGAAAAACAAATCCCGGGCACCTTGCCGGTTCCTGCCGCCTTCATGAATGCACAGAACGCGATTGTCGGCCTGCGCGGCAAGGATCTGTTTTCCACCGTACGCAACCTGGCACTGCAAGGACTGCGGCATCCGGTGCACAGCGCACGGCATGTGATCGCCTTTGGCGGCCAGGTCGGTCGCGTGCTGCTCGGCGATACCCTGCACCAGCCAAATCCGCAGGACAGCCGCTTCGTCGACCCCTCCTGGCAGCACAACCCCTTCTACCGCCGCGGCCTGCAGGTCTACCTGGCCTGGCAGAAGCAGCTCAGCGCCTGGATTGACGAGAGCGACCTCAGCGACGACGACCGCGCCCGCGCCCGTTTCGTCCTCGCCCAATTGAGCGACGCCCTCTCCCCCACCAACAGCCTGCTCAACCCGCTGGCCGTGAAGGAGCTCTTCAACACCGGCGGTTTCAGCCTGATCAAGGGGCTCAGCCACCTGGTAGACGACTTGCTGCACAACGACGGAATGCCCAGCCAGGTCAGCAAGCATGCCTTCGAGGTTGGCCGTAACCTCGCCACGACCTCCGGCGCGGTGGTCTTCCGCAACGAGCTGCTGGAACTGATCCAGTACAAGCCCATGAGCGAAAAGCAGTACCTGCGCCCGTTGCTGGTGGTGCCTCCACAAATCAACAAGTACTACATCTTCGACCTCGCCCCGGACAAGAGCTTCGTCCAGTACGCCCTGAAGAACGGTCTGCAGGTGTTCATGGTGAGTTGGCGCAACCCCGATGCACGCCATCGCGAATGGGGCCTGTCCACCTACGTGCAGGCGCTGGAAGAAGCCTTCGAAGCCTGCCGCGCGATCACCGGCAGCAAGGAAGTCAACCTGATAGGTGCCTGCGCTGGCGGACTGACCATCGCCGCACTTCAGGGCCACCTGCAAGCCCGCCGCCAGTTGCGCAAAGTCACCAGTGCAACCTACCTGGTCAGCCTGCTGGACAGTCAAGTGGACAGCCCCGCAGCGCTCTTCGCCGACGAGCAAACCCTGGAAGCTGCCAAGCGCCGTTCGTACCAGGCAGGCGTGCTGGACGGCAAGGATATGGCCAAGGTCTTCGCCTGGATGCGTCCCAACGACCTGGTGTGGAACTACTTCGTCAACAACTACCTGCTGGGTCGCGAACCCCCGGCCTTCGACATCCTCTACTGGAACAATGACAACACCCGCCTGCCCGCGGCGCTGCACGGCGACATGCTGGATTTCTTCAAGCACAACCCGTTGGCCCGCAGCGGCGGCCTGGAAATCTGCGGCACCCCGATCGATCTGCAGAAAGTCACGGTAGACAGTTTCAGCGTCGCAGGCATCAACGACCACATCACGCCCTGGGACGCGGTCTACCGCTCGACCCTGCTGCTGGGCGGCGACAGCCGCTTCGTGCTGTCCAACAGCGGCCACATCCAGAGCATCCTCAACCCGCCGGGCAACCCCAAGGCCAACTTCTACGAGAATGGCAAGCTGACCTCCGACCCACGCGCCTGGTACTACGACGCCAAACACGTACAAGGCAGTTGGTGGCAGCAGTGGATGGGCTGGATCCAGGAGCGCTCCGGCGAGCAGCGGGAAACCATCATGGCCCTGGGCAACCAGGACTACCCGCCCATGGAAGCCGCGCCTGGCACCTATGTACACGTGCGATGACACCCTTGAAGACCGGCCGGGCAATGCACCGACCGGTCCTTCCCCCTTCTACGGAACGTTTGGCAAGAACCCTGGATGAAAACCCGCGACCGCATCCTCGAATGCGCCCTCGACCTGTTCAACCGCAACGGCGAACCCAACGTCACCACCCTGGAAATCGCCACCGAACTGGGCATCAGCCCTGGCAACCTCTACTACCACTTCCATGGCAAGGAACCGCTGGTGATGGAGTTGTTCGCGCGATTCCAGGACGAACTCGCGCCGTTGCTCGACCCACCCGCCGACGCACAACTCGACGCCGAGGACTACTGGCTGTTCCTGCACCTGATCGTCGAGCGCCTGTCCCAGTACCGTTTCCTGTTCCAAGACCTGTCCAACCTGGCCGGACGCCTGCCGAAGCTGGCCCGCGGCATGCGCAATTGGCTGAACGACCTCAAACGGACCCTGGCCTCTCTTCTGGCCCGGCTCAAGGCGGAGCATCAGCTGACCAGTGATACCGACGCCCTTGGCCAACTGGTGGAGCAGATCACCCTTACGCTGTTGTTCTCCCTCGACTACCAACGTGTGCTGGGCAGCGGCGGCGAGATTCGTCTGGTGGTCTATCAGGTGATGATGCTGGTCGCTCCGCATCTGCGGCCCGGCGCGCGACACGCCGCAGAGAGCCTGGCCAGGCGCTATCTGGAAGGCTGAAACGCAAACGCCCGGACAAGCCGGGCGTTTGCGTCATACCGATAAAGCTCAGGACTGGCTGGTCGGCGGTGTTGCCGATGCTGCCGGAGCCGGTGCCGCCGGTGCCGCCGGTACCACGCTGGGAGCCGGAGCAGCTGCGGCGGCCGGAGCAGACGGAGCCGGGCTCGCGGCAAGTGCAGCAGGCTTGGCAGCCTTTGGCGCAGCGGGCTTCTTCACTGCAGGTTTCTTCGCGGCGGCAGGCTTGGCGGCAGCAGGTTTGGCAACCGCCGGCTTGGCAGCGGGCTTCACTGCGGCCGGTTTGGCAGCGGCAGCTGGCTTCGCGGCAGCAGGTTTGGCAGCGGCTTTCACTGCCGGTTTAGCCGTTGCGGCCGGCTTGTTAGCCGGTTTCGCCGCGGCTTTGGCAGCAGGCTTGGCTGCAGGCTTCGCAGCGGCGGGTTTGGCGGCCGCGGCCTTGGCTGCAGGTTTCGCAGCGGCGACCTTGGCAGCCGGCTTGGCAGCGGGTTTAGCCGCAGGTTTGGCAGCCGCCTTAACTGCAGGCTTGACCGATTTGGCCGACACGCCCGTGAGTTTCTCGAGCTGCTTGGTCAGGGCATCCACCTTGCCTTGCAGATCCTTCACTTCAGTGCGGCTGGGCACGCCAAGACGGGAAATGGCACTGTTCAGACGCTTGTCGAAAGCCTCTTCCAGCTCGCCCCATTTGCCGATCGCCTTGCCCTTGACCTCTTCGACCTTGGACTTGGCCGTACCCACGCGGGAGCCGACCTTCGACCTGACCGCGTCTACTTGCTTGTCCACCTCGGTCTTGGCCTGCTTTTCAGCCTTCTCACCGTCCTTGACCAGTGTATCGAACAGCTTGTTGCCGTCGTTGCTGATCTTCGAGTAGGCCCCCAAGCCAGCCAGCCAGATCTGGCGCGAGTATTTCTCGATCTCGCCGATCCAGGAGTTGGTGTCTTTATCGGTTTTCTTTTTGCCAGCCATCCTGCTCTCCTTATTTGGTTCGCGCGACGTGCTCGAGCAACGCGCTCAGCTCATCAAGCTTAGCAGAGAGTGCCTCAACGTCCTGCCGGGAGGGAATACCAATGCGGTTGAGGGCACTGGCCACTCGGTTGTCGAAAGCCTTCTCGATCTTGTCGAGTTGAACCTCGACCTTTTCCTTCACGCCGGTGACGCTGTTCTTGACGCTGTCGAACTGAGTGTTGGCGGCTTCGACCTGCTCGTCCACCAGCTTCTTACCCTGCTTCTCGACGCCTTCGCCGGCCTTCACCAGCTCCTTGAAGTAGTCGACACCCTCGGCGCCAGCCTTGGCGTAGGCACCCAGGCCAGCCAGCCAGATCTTGCGGGCATAGAGCTTCACGTCGGCAACGACGGTGGACTTGCTTTCGGCTTTCTCGACTTTCTTCTTGACGGCTACTTTGGCCATGGTGCACCTCACGCGGAATGGTAGATGACTCGCCCTTTTTCAGGACTTGAGCGCAAGGTAGCGAGGAAAATTAGAAACCGCATACTAGCCGCGGGATGAGGCATTCCGGCCGAGGTGCGGGCGGGAGCGAGTCCATTGGCGAAGGGCCGCAAAGCGACCCCGAAGAAAGTCCTGGTTCAGACCAGATACTCATCCAGCGCCTTCTCGATTTCCCGCTTGATGCTCCCGCTCATAGCGGACAGCAACAGGCCCAGCTTGACCTCCACACGCACCTTGGCACTACTCACCTCGATCGCCCCTTCGGCGCCGCTGCGCTTGAACTCCAGGGTGTCGCCGCGCCACTGGTAACGCACGTCGTACTCGCGCGCCAGGCGCTCAGCCAGTTTTTCGGCTTTCTCCCGGACGGCCTCGTGGCCTAGGGAATGGAAACGTTCGACGTGGATACGGGACATTGACAACTCCTGACTGCGACTTTCGGTCGCGCGACTATAGCGCGCCCACCCTGGCCGCCGCACGCCGTTGCCAAGACAAAGCCGGACGCGGGCATTAGAATGACCGCCATTCAATTCCGGTGGCAGCGACATGACCGATCCTCGTAAAGGCAACGACGCCGAACCCACGACCCACTTCGGCTATCAACAGGTCCCCGAGAGCCAGAAGGCCGACAGGGTCGCCGAGGTGTTCCACTCGGTGGCAGCCAAGTACGACCTGATGAACGACCTGATGTCCGGCGGCGTCCACCGCCTGTGGAAGCGCTTCACCATCGAGCTGTCCGGAGTCCGCCCGGGCAACCGCGTGCTGGACATCGCCGGCGGCACTGGTGACCTCACCCGCCAGTTCTCGCGCCTGGTAGGCGTGACCGGCGAAGTGGTGCTGGCCGACATCAACGCCTCCATGCTCAAGGTGGGCCGCGACAAGCTGCTGGACAGTGGCGTCGCCGGCAACGTCAGCTTCGTCCAGGCCGATGCCGAGAAGCTGCCCTTCCCCAACAACCACTTCGACGTGGTCACCATCGCCTTCGGCCTGCGCAACGTCACCCACAAGGACGAAGCCATTCGTTCCATGCTGCGCGTGCTCAAACCGGGCGGCCGCCTGCTGGTCCTGGAGTTTTCCAAACCCACCAGCGGTCTGCTGTCCAAGGCCTATGACGCTTACTCCTTCAGCCTCCTGCCGCTGATGGGCAAGCTGATCACCAACGACGCCGAAAGCTACCGCTACCTGGCCGAGTCGATCCGCATGCACCCTGACCAGGAAACCCTGAAAGCGATGATGGTCGAGGCCGGCTTCGAACGCGTCACCTACCACAACATGACCGGCGGCATCGTCGCCCTGCACCGCGGCATCAAGCCCTGATGCTGACCCAGGCGCTGCTGGCCGGTATCGAGCTCGGCCTCAACCGGGTGCTGACCCTGGACAGCACCGCGTTGCCGCGCATGGCCGCTCTGGAAGGCAGTGTCATCGAAGTCGACTGCCAGAGCCCGGCACTCACCCTTTTCCTGCTTCCCGGCGGCGATGGCCTTAAGCTTTCCGCCCACTGGTCCGCCCCTGCCGATTGCCGCCTGCGCGCGCCAGCAAGCAGCCTGTTGAAGCTGGCCACCACGCGGGAGAAGACCGCCGTCCTGCACAGCCCGGAAGTCACCCTGGAAGGCGACAGTGCTGCGCTGCTGGAACTGGCCGCCATCCTCCAGGACCTGGAACTGGACTGGGAGTATGAGCTGTCGCGTTGGCTAGGCCCGGTCGGTACCCAACTGCTCGCCGGCCACCTGAAGAGCCGCGTAAATTGGGCCGGACAGGGCCTGGAAAGCCTGCGCCAGAACCTCGCCGACTACCTGGCCGAGGAGTCACGTACCCTGGTGGGCCGCCGTGAAGCCGACGCGCGCTTCGCTGAACTGGATCGCCTCAAGCTCGCCCTCGACCGCCTCGACGCCCGCGTCGAGCGTCTGAACCAGAGACTCAAGCCCAACGCATGAAGCTGCTCGCCGCCCGCCGCCTGTTGCGCATCCAGCAGGTCGTCATCCGCTACCGCCTCGATGACCTGCTGCTCGAACTGCCGCTGCCCTGGTGGCTGCGCACGCTGAGCTATGTCCTGCCCTGGCGCTGGCTACCGCGCAAGGAACTGACCCTGTCCCGTGGCGAGCGCCTGCGTCTGGCCCTGGAAGACCTCGGCCCGATCTTCATCAAGTTCGGCCAATTGCTCTCCACACGTCGCGACCTGATGCCGCCGGATATGGCCGATGAACTGGCGCGCCTGCAGGACCAGGTACCGCCATTCGCACCGGCGAAGGCCGTTGAGCGCATCGAGGAACAACTCGGCGCCAAAGTCAGCGAAGTGTTCGCCCGCTTCGACGTCGAGCCGCTGGCCTCGGCTTCGGTGGCCCAGGTCCACGCAGCCCAGCTCAAGAGCGGCGAGGAAGTGGTCGTCAAGGTGATCCGCCCCAACCTACGGCCGATCATCCGCCAGGACCTCGCCTGGTTGTTCACGCTCGCAGGCCTGGCCGAGCGCGTGTCCGCCGATGCCCGCCGCCTGCGCCCAGTGGAAGTGGTAAGCGACTACGAGAAGACCATCTACGACGAGCTCGACCTGCTCCGCGAAGCGGCCAACGCCAGCCAGCTGCGGCGCAACTTCGACGGCTCGCCGCTGCTCTACGTCCCGCAGGTCTACTGGGACTGGTGCCGCCCCAAGGTACTGGTGATGGAACGCATCTACGGCATCCCCGTGACCGACCTGGCCACCCTCGCCGACCAGCGCACCGACATGAAATTGTTGGCCGAGCGCGGCGTCGAGATCTTCTTCACCCAGGTGTTCCGCGACAGCTTCTTCCACGCCGACATGCACCCCGGCAACATCTTCGTTGCCACCCGCCAGCCCTGGAATCCGCAGTACATCGCCATTGACTGCGGCATCATCGGCAGCCTCACCCCCGAGGACCAGGACTACCTCGCGCGCAACCTGATCGCCTTCTTCAAGCGCGACTACCGCCGCGTGGCGCAGTTGCACATCGATTCCGGCTGGGTGCCGCCAGAAACCAAGGTCAACGATTTCGAGGCGGCCATCCGCACGGTCTGCGAACCGATCTTCGAGAAGCCGCTCAAGGACATCTCCTTCGGTCAGCTGCTGCTACGCCTCTTCCAGACCGCGCGCCGCTTCAATATGGAAGTCCAGCCGCAACTGGTGCTGCTGCAGAAAACCCTGTTGAACATCGAAGGCCTGGGCCGCCAGCTCTACCCCGACCTGGACCTGTGGAGTACTGCGCAGCCGTTCCTCGAGCGCTGGATGCGCGAACGGGTCAGCCCTTTGCACCTGCTGCGCAACCTGCAGCAACAGGCCGAGCAGGTGCCGCACCTGTCGCAGATTGCGCGCGACACGCTGGAGCGCCTGGCCCGGCCTACAGGCGCCCCGCAGAAGGTCGAACAACCGATTGGCGCCCAGTGGCCGGCACGTCTGCTCGGTGCCCTGCTGATCGCCGGCGCAGCCACGCAAGGCCTGGCCCCCACGGCCGAAACCTGGCCCAGCTGGCTGATGCTGGCCGGCGGTCTATATCTGGTGCTGCGCCGATAGCCAGCCCCGAGTGGCACTGGCACACTATTTCGATCCGAGTGCCGGCCGCGTGAGGCCGGCCCAGTTGTGGAAGACACGATGAAAGACTGGCTGGAAGAGATTCACTGGAATACCGAAGGCCTGGTCCCGGCGATTGCCCAGGACCACAAGACGGGCCGCGTGCTGATGATGGCCTGGATGAACCGCGAAGCCCTCGCCCTCACCGTTGCCGAGCATCGCGCCATCTACTGGTCACGCTCCCGTGGCAAGCTGTGGCGCAAGGGCGAGGAGTCCGGCCATGTGCAGCGCCTCCACGAGCTGCGCCTGGACTGCGACGCCGACGTCATCATCCTGCTGGTCGAGCAACTGGGCGGCATCGCCTGCCATACTGGACGCGAAAGCTGCTTCTACCGCGTCTTCGAGGACGGCGGATGGAAGACCGTCGACCCCGTGCTCAAGGACCCGCATGCCATCTACGCCGCAGGACACAGCCATGAGTGATACCCTCGCCCGCCTGGCCGAAGTGCTGGAAGAGCGCAAGAATGCCGCGCCTGACAGCTCCTATGTCGCCAGCCTGTACCACAAGGGCCTGAACAAGATCCTGGAAAAGGTCGGCGAAGAAGCGGTGGAAACCATCCTCGCCGCCAAGGACGCCGCCGTCAGCGGCAACCACAGCGACCTGATCTACGAAACCGCCGACCTCTGGTTCCACAGCCTGGTCATGCTCGCCGCCCTCGGCCAGCACCCGCAGGCCGTGCTCGATGAACTGGACCGTCGCTTTGGCCTGTCCGGGCACGCCGAAAAGGCTGCCCGCGAGCCTTCCGCCTGACAAAGACAATCAAGAGGAACACTCCATGGGTATTTTCGACTGGAAACACTGGCTGGTCATTCTCATCGTCGTCGTCCTGGTATTCGGCACCAAGCGCCTGAAGACCCTTGGCTCCGACGTCGGCGACGCCATCAAGGGCTTCCGCAAGGCGATGAACACCGAAGAAGAAGGTGCCAAGCCCGAGCAACCCGCCGCGCAGCAATCCAACACCCCGCTGAACCAGCCGCACACCATCGACGGTCAGGCGCAGAAGGTGCAGGACCCGGTGACCCGCAAGGATTGATGCCCCATGTTCGGTATCAGCTTTGGTGAACTGCTGCTGATTGGCCTGATCGCCCTCCTGGTGCTCGGGCCTGAACGGCTGCCCGGCGCGGCGCGCACCGCCGGCCTGTGGATCGGTCGCCTGAAACGCAGCTTCAATGCGATCAAGACCGAGGTCGAGCGCGAAATCGGCGCCGACGAGATCCGTCGCCAGCTGCATAACGAACACATCATGGCGCTGGAGAAGCAGATCAAGGAGAGCATTGTGCCTCCGACCGCCGAATCCCTGCTTTCCGAAGCCGAGCCTGAAAGCGACACTGCGCCGCCCGCTCCCGCTCCCGCGAACCCCGCACCCGCAGCACCGGCCGCGCAAGCAGCACCGGCAACAGCAGCGCCAGCTCCGGCGGCGACTGCGGCAGCTCCGGTTCCAGCTCCGGCCACGCCGAACCAGCCCGGCCCGGGCACGCCCGCCCAGGCGCCCAACGCCACGTCGGCTCCCCAGCCACAGGCCCCCATCGAACCGCAGCAGCCGTCCCGCATCCCATGAGCGACCAGAAGCCGGAACAAGACCAGGAAATGCCCCTGGTCTCGCACCTCACCGAACTGCGTACGCGCCTGTTGCGCTGCGTGGCGGCGATCTTCCTGATCTTCGCCGGCCTGTTCTACTTCGCCCAGAAGATCTACACCCTGGTATCCGCGCCCCTGCGCCAGTACCTGCCGGAAGGCGCGACCATGATCGCCACCGACGTGGCTTCGCCCTTCCTCACGCCATTCAAACTGACGATGGTGGTGGCGCTTTTCCTCGCCATGCCGGTCATCCTGCACCAGGTCTGGGGCTTCATCGCACCGGGCCTGTACAAGCACGAGAAACGCATTGCCCTGCCGCTGCTGGTGTCGAGCATCGTCCTCTTCTACGCCGGCATGGCTTTCGCCTACTTCCTGGTGTTCCCGCTGATCTTCCATTTCTTCGCCAGCGTGACCCCGGAAGGCGTGTCGATGATGACTGACATCAGCAGCTACCTCGACTTCGTGATGACGCTGTTCTTCGCCTTCGGAGTGGCCTTCGAGATTCCCGTGGCGGTGATCCTGCTGATCTGGATCGGCATCGTCGACGTTGCCTACCTCAAGCGCATCCGCCCCTACGTGATCATTGGCTGCTTCGTCGTGGGCATGATCCTGACCCCGCCGGACATCTTCTCGCAGACCCTGCTGGCCGTGCCCATGTGGCTGCTGTTCGAAGTCGGCGTGTTCTTCGGCGGCATGATCCGCAAGCGCGGCGACCATCCGGATGACGGCGCCGAAGAACCCGAAGACGGCGACCAACCGCCTGCTACCCGCCCGTGAATCTGCTTCTACTCGAAGACGCCGACTTCATCGCGGCGGACCGCGCACGCCTCGAAGGCCGTCGCCTCAAGCACCTGCATGAGGTACACCGCGCCGAGACCGGCGACAGCCTGCGAGTTGGCCGCCTTGGCGGACAAATGGGTCAGGGCCGCCTGCTGAGCCTCGAAGCCAGCCGCGCAGAACTGGAAGTCAGCCTCGACCAGTCGCCTCCTGCGAAGCTGCCCATCACCCTGCTGCTGGCGCTGCCACGGCCAAAGATGCTCCGCCGCGTGTTCCAGACCGTTGCTGCCATGGGCGTGCCGCGCCTGGTGCTGCTGAACAGCTACCGCGTGGAAAAGAGTTTCTGGCAAACCCCCTTCCTCGAACCAGCTGCCATCCGTGAGCAGTTGATCCTGGGGCTGGAACAGGCGCGGGATACCGTCCTGCCCGAGGTAATCATCGAGAAGCGCTTCAAGCCCTTCGTCGAGGACCGCCTGCCGCAACTCGCCGCCAACACCCTGGGTCTTGTAGGCCATCCTGGCGACTACCCGCCCTGCCCGCGCGCGGTTAGCCACCCCATCACCCTGGCCATTGGCCCGGAAGGCGGCTGGATTCCCTATGAAGTGGAGAAACTGCGCGAGGCCGGCCTGCAGCCGGTGCAACTCGGCGAGCGCATCCTGCGCGTCGAGACAGCGGTAACCGCATTGCTCGCCCGGCTTTTCTGAGGCAGGCTGGCGGCATCCTTTCGACATCGAGATTGAGCCATGCGCCCGCTGACCATCGACCTCGACCAACTCGCCTTCGCCCTCAACACCGCCGGCCTCGACCATTACCTGGACCTGCTCAGCGGCAAAGTCCTGCTGATTCCCGAAGAAGACGCCGACCCCGAACTCGAAGCCCTGCTGCGCGACGAGCCAGAGCGTTTCCTGCTGGTGGAGCCGCTCGGCCAGGGCGATGAGCTGGCGTTGATGCAGGAATTCCTCAGCGAAGTGGTCCATCCCCACGCCTTCGCCGCCTTGCAACAGGCCCTCGCGGGCCGCAAGCCCGTACGCACCTTCCGCCACGTGCTGATGGAATACCCGGTACTGCTGGAAGCCTGGCACCAGTTCGAAGCCGCCCGCCTGCGCGAGCTCGCCCAGGACTGGCTGGAAGAGAACGAACTGCGTCCGGCCACGCCGTTGCATTGAAGCCTGGCGTTGAGCCGTACCCATTCCTTGTAGGGGCGATTTGAATCGCCAAGCAGGCCGCAGGCCTGCCTTTGGGCGTCAAAGGGGCAGCTGCGCCGCCCTTGGCGAATGAATTCGCCCCTACAGCACCTGCCGCAGGAAGCTCTGCGCGCGCGCGTCCTGGGGCTTCTCGAAGAACTGCGCGGGGGGCGCATCTTCCAGGAGCTTGCCGTGATCGAAGAACAGCACCCGGTCGGCAACCTCGCGGGCGAAGCCCATTTCGTGGGTCACGCAGACCATGGTCATGCCTTCCTGGGCGAGCTGCTTCATCACGTCCAGCACTTCGCCGACCATTTCCGGGTCCAGAGCCGAAGTGGGCTCGTCGAACAGCATCACCTTGGGCTCCATGCACAGGGCGCGGGCGATGGCCACGCGTTGCTGCTGGCCGCCCGAGAGACGCGAGGGGTATTCGTTGGCCTTCTGTGCGATGCCCACTTTGGCCAGCAGCGCCTGGGCCTTGGCCTCGCGCTCGGCCTTGCCGCGCTTGCGCACGACCTTTTGAGCCAGGCAGAGGTTCTCCAGCACGGTCATGTGCGGGAACAGATTGAAATGTTGGAATACCATGCCTACCTCTCGGCGGTAGGCGTTCACGTCGGTTTTCGGGTTGGCGAGGTCGACGCCGTCGATGCTCACCGAACCGGAGTCCAGCTCTTCCAGGCCGTTCAGGCAGCGCAGGAAGGTGGATTTACCCGAGCCCGAGGGACCGATCACCACCACGACCTCACCACGCTTCACCTGCGTGGTGACGTTATCCACAGCCCGCACTTCATGGCCGCGGGCATCGAAGACTTTCACCAGATTACGGACTTCAATCACTTTTCCCGAGCCTCCGCTCCAGACGGCTGGCGATTTGCGACAGCGGCAGGTTGATCACGAGGTAGAGGGCTGCGACACAGAACCAGATCTCGAAGGTGGAGAAGGACGTGGTGATCGCTTCGCGGCCACTCTTGGTCAGTTCGGTGATGGCGATCACCGAAACCAGCGAGGTGTCCTTCACCAGACTGATGAACTGCCCGGCCAGCGGCGGCAGCACGCGCTTGAAGGCCTGCGGCAGGATCACATGGCGCATGGATTGGCCCGCGGTCAGCCCCAGTGAGCGCGCGGCCTCGTTCTGGCCGCGGGCGATGGACTGCACCCCGGCGCGGACGATCTCACCCACATAGGCGCCGGTGAACAGCGCCAGCGCCGCCACCCCGGCGAACTCGCGGGAGAGGTTCAGCACGGTACCGATGAAGAAGTAGAAAATGAAGATCTGCACCAGCAGCGGCGTACCGCGTACCAGTTCGACGTACACGGTGGAAAGGTCGCGCAGGGTGGGGTTGCTGGACAGGCGGCAAAGGCCGGTCACCAGACCAATCAGCAAGCCAAAGACGCCGGAGGCCACGGAAATCCACAGGGTGGTCCAGAGCCCCCAGAGCAACGGACCGGCAGCCCAGTGGCGGGTCACGCCAATCAGGTCGCCTTCGGAAACATCGTCGCCCTGACTCACCTGCAGGCTGTCGCGGGCCACTTCCAGCACCTGTTCCTCACCACCCTCGGCGGTCAGGGTCACACGGGCGTTATCGCCGGCATCGGCAATGGCGCTGACGCTGCCGTAGTCGGCTGCGCGCTGACCTTCCTCTGCCTGGTAGGCGAAGTACTGGGGCACGCGATTCCAGCGCCATTCGTAGGAAATCAGTGAAGTGGAGTACCAGAGGCCCCAGCCCGTCACGACCAGGATCAGACCGGTCAGGACGTGCCAGGGCCAGGTGCGGCGATGTTTACTAGTCACGGGAAATCTCGCTCATGGCGGGGTACAAAAGGCAGGCCCGGCCTTGTGGGCCGGGCCTGTCAAAGCCAGCGTCAGCTGACTTATTCCATCTCTTTAAGCCAGTCGGTCTTCTTGAACCACTTGGCATGGATGCGATCGTAGGTGCCGTCGTGGCGGATCTGGTGCATCCAGTTGTTGATCCAGTTGATGCTGTCGTAGTCACCCTTCTTCAGGCCGAAGGCCAGGGGCTCGAAGGTGAAGGGCTCTTCCAGGAACACCAGCTTGCCGGCGCCGGCCTTGTTCACCGCCACCACGTTGTACGGGGCGTCGTAGATGAAGGCGTCAGCCTTGCCGTTGACCACGTCCATCACCGCTTCCTGCTCGTTGTCGAAGCCGTGGTACTGAGCCTTGGCGATCAGCTTCTTGGCGACCATTTCGCCGGTGGTGCCGATCTTGGAGGTGATGCGGTACTTGGCATCGTTCAGGTCCTTGTAGGACTTGATGTCGCCTTGCAGCTCCTTGCGGATCAACAGGGTCTGGCCGACCACGATGAAGGGCTCGGAGAAGTTGATGCGCAGGTTGCGCTCCTGGGTCAGGGTCATGCCGGAACCGATCATGTCGAACTTGTCGGTCAGCAGGGCCGGGATGATGCCGTCGTAGCTGGTGGACACCAGCTCCAGCTTGACGCCCATGGCCTTGGCCATGGCTTTGAGCAGGTCGACTTCGAAGCCGATGATCTCACCGCGCTTGTTGGTCATTTCGAAGGGCATGTAGGTCGGGTCCATGCCGACGCGCAGGGTACCGCGCTTGACTGCATCATCGACCATGCCAGCGTGGGCCAGGCCGGTCAGGGCGCTGGCGGCGAACAGCAGTGACGCGAGAAACTTCTTCATTCCTTCTCCTAATGGGCAGCTCGTTGTTGTTGTGCAGCCCACGAACGACGGGGCATGGCGCGCATGCTAAACCGCATCTCCGTGGATGGCGAGTCGCGGGAAGCAGATATCGAGCCAGCTCAGCTTTCGAGCAGGAAAGTCACCGGCCCGTCGTTGACCAGGTGCACCTGCATGTTGGCGCCGAAGCGGCCGGTGGCCACCTGCGGATGCTTGAGCCGCGCCTGCTGCACCAGGTAGTCGAACAGTTCCTCGCCGCGTGCCGGTGCGGCAGCGGTGGAGAAACTCGGGCGCAGCCCGCTCTTGGTATCGGCGGCCAGGGTGAACTGGGAGACCAGCAGCAGGCCGCCGCCAACCGCACCGAGCGACAAATTCATCTTGCCCTCGGCATCGGCAAACACGCGGTAGTTGACCAGCTTGTGCAGTAGCTTGTCGGCGCTGGCTTCGGTGTCCTGCGGCTCGATGCCCACCAGCACCAGCAGCCCCTGATCGATGGCGCCGGCCACGTCCCCTTCAACCTCTACACGGGCGGCACTGACCCGTTGCAGCAGCGCCTTCATCAGGCGTCTTCGTCCTGCGGCATGTCCAGCAGGCGGCGAGCCATCTGGTTCGACGCACGCACCAGGGCATCGGTGATGCCGGCCTCGGACGCGGCATGACCCGCGTCGCGGACGATCTGCAATTCGCTGTTGGGCCAGGCTTTGTGCAGCGCCCAGGCATTGTCCAGCGGGCAGATGGCGTCATAGCGGCCATGCACGATCACGCCCGGCAGATGGGCGATGCGTGGCATGTCGCGGAGCAGCTGGTTGGGTTCGAGGAAGGCGTTGTTGACGAAGTAGTGGCATTCGATACGGGCGATGGACAGGGCGCGCATCGGCTCGCTGAAGCGCTCCACCACCGGCGCACTGGGTCGCAGAGTGGCCGTGCGGCCTTCCCAGGTGGACCAGGCCTTGGCGGCGTGCATCTGGGCGATCTGGTCCGGCCCGGTCAGGCGCTTGTGGAAGGCCTGCATCAGGTTGCCGTGCTCCTCGGCCGGAATCGGCGCCAGGTAGTCCTCCCAGTAGTCCGGGAACAGACGGCTGCAGCCCTCCTGGTAGAACCAGTGGAAGTCCTCCGGGCGGCACAGGAAGATGCCCCGCAGTATCAGGCCAAGCACGCGCTCCGGGTGCGCCTGGGCGTAGGCCAGGGACAGGGTGGAACCCCAGGAGCCACCGAACAGCACCCACTTGTCGATGCCCAGATGCTGGCGGATGCGCTCGAGGTCAGCCACCAGGTCCCAGGTGGTGTTCTTTTCCAGGTTCGCGTGGGGCGTGGAGCGGCCACAGCCGCGCTGGTCGAACGTGACGATGCGGTACAGGTTCGGATCGAAGAAGCGCCGGCTCAGGGCATCGCAACCGGCCCCTGGCCCACCGTGGATGAACACTACCGGCAAGCCTTCCGGCGTGCCGCTCTCGTCCACATAGAGCACGTGTGGCGCATCCACCGCCAGCTCGTGCCGGGCGTAGGGTTTTATCTCCGGATACAAAGTCTGCATGCTGGGCTCCCGAAACTGTGCGTAAGGTCGACCCCTGGGCGAGTCCGGCCTTCTAATCTGCGGGCATCATAACGAGGAAAAAGGAGTTCAGCATGCTACTCAGGAAGTTCGCGCTGCCGACGCTCTGCGTTCTGGCAATCCTAGCCGGTTGTGGCCGAAACGACCCGGCCGCAGAGCTGGATGCGGCGGTGCAACAACTACAGGACAACCTCGAAGCGAAGAAAACCAGTGCGGTACTGGAGCAGTTGCACCCGCAGTTCATCGCCCAGCAGCAGAACGACCGCGACTGGGCCAAGCGCACCATGGCCCTGCTGTTCATGCGCCACAAGAACGTCAGTGTGCTCGCCCTCGGCAAAGCTAACCGGCTCGATCCGACCTACCACGAGAAAGGCTACACCGAGGCCCAAGTGGCCCTCACCGGCGCCGAAGCGCTGATTCCCGACAGTGCCCGCCACTATGGAGTAAAGCTGGAGTGGTGGCTGGACGATGGCCAGTGGAAGCTCGCCCGGCTGGACTGGCAATGAGCGCGCCGCTCACCCATCGCATCCGCGCCGCCGGCCTGCTGGTGCGGGACGGCCGCATCCTGCTGGTCAAGCACGTGGTGGGCGACGACACCTACTGGATCCCGCCGGGCGGCGGCTTCGAGTCCCAGAGCGACGAATCCACCCGCGACACCGTCCGCCGGGAGTTCAAGGAGGAAACCGGACTGGACGTGGAGGTCGGACCGCTGGTGTACGTCCGGGAATTCGCCGAGCCGGCCCTGGGCCGCTTCCACATGGAGCTGTTCTACCGGATCGACGCCTGGCGCGGCGAACTCAGCCTGGCCAACCTGAATGGTCTGGGCGGCGACGAGTTCGAGATTCGTGAACTGGGCTGGGTCAGCCGCGAGGGACTCGCTGCCCTGCCCTTCTACCCGGCGGAACTGCTGGATGATGTGTGGGAGCGGGTGGCCGCCGAGGAAGTGGTGATCCGCCACCTCGGCCTGCAGCGCTAGCGCGCGAGCAGCGTCAGGCGGAGCCAAGTGCCGCCCGAGTACCGGCGAAGGCGCCAAGCAACAAGGGGCATAGAGCCGTTGGCTATGGCAGCAATCAGCTCTTGGTCTGGTTTGCCGGCGCCATGGCACTAAGTTTGGGAGTTTGGGGGCATTCATCTTCACGAGGACAGCCACCATGGACCCAAACCTGCTGGAGGTCGACTACCTGGTGATCGGCGCTGGCGCTGCGGCAATGGCCTTCGTCGACACCCTGCTCAGCGAATCTGACGCCACCGTGCTGATGGTGGACCGGCACGCCCAACCCGGCGGCCACTGGAACGATGCCTATCCATTCGTGCGACTGCATCAGCCCTCGGCCTGCTACGGAGTCAATTCCCGCGAACTCGGCAGTGGCAGGAAGGACGCCTCCGCACTGGGCAATGGCCTGTACGAACTGGCTTCCGGCGCAGAGATCCTCAGCTACTACGAGCAGGTGATGAATCAGCAGTTCCTGCTTTCGGGGCGCGTGCGCTACTACCCCATGTGCGACTACATCGGTGATCGCGCGTCCGACCATCGCTTCGTCTCCCTGCTCAGTGGCCGGGAGTACCGGGTAAAGGTGCGGCGCAAACTGGTGGACGGCACGCACGCCCGGACCCAGGTGCCCTCCACCCACCCCCCGAAGTACCGGGTCGCCGGCGGGGTGGCTTGCGTGCCCCCCAATGACCTGCCGCGAATCGGCCAGCCTTGCCCGGCCTACGTTGTAGTTGGCTCGGGCAAGACCGGCATCGATACCTGCGTGTGGCTGCTGCAGAACGGCGTGGCGCCGGAGTCGATCTACTGGATCATGCCCAAGGATGCCTGGCTGGTGGATCGCGCGAATATTCAGCCCGGCCTGGAGTATTTCGAACAGGTGGTCCAGAGCGTCGCGGCACAGTACGACGCCATCGCCGACGCCACGTCCCTGCCTGACCTGTTCGACCGGCTGGAGCAGTCTGGCCAGCTCCTGCGCATCGACCCTGCCGTCACACCGACGGCGTATCGCGGGGCGACCGTATCGCAAGCAGAACTGGGCGCCCTGCGCGGCATTCGCCACAAGGTGCGCCTGGGCCATGTGCAAGCGATAGAGCCGGGACGAATCGAGCTCGAGCAGGGCACCCTCGACGTACCCGCCGGCGCCTTGCATGTGGACTGCAGCGCAAGGGGCCTCGACGGCTGGGACCCGGTGCGGGTATTCGACGCCGAACGGATCAACCTGACCCTGACCAGCAACAACCAGCCGGTCTTTTCCGCCGCGCTGACCGCTTATGTCGAATGCCACTTCGCGGACGACCGCGAAAAGAACGCCTTTTGCGGACCGGTTCCCACGCCCCGGTTACCCGAAGACTGGATCAGGATCTGGGCGAGCTACATGAACAACTTCGTGCGCTGGCGCGCTGATCCGGGATTGACCCAGTGGCTTGGGAAGTCACGCCTGTTTCTGATGACCACCGTCATGCGCGATCTGCGTCCGGAGGACACGGAACGACACGCCCTGCTCCATAAGCTGGCGAATGCCCGGCAGCGGGGAGTGGAAAACCTGCCGCGGCTGATGGCAATGCTCACCTGAACAAGGGACGCGAACATGACCACTGCGCACCTGGAAACCCTCAGCGTCAATGGCATCCGCATGCAGGTCGCCATGCAGGGTGCCGGGCCACTCGTGCTGCTGTGCCATGGGTTTCCGGAGCTCTGGTACGCCTGGCGGCACCAGCTCGATGCGCTCTCGACCGCCGGTTTCCGGGTCGTCGCCCCGGACATGCGCGGTTACGGCGGGACCGACGCGCCGCAGCAGGTGGAGGCTTACACCCGGCTGCATCTGATCGGGGACATGGTGGACCTGGTCCGGGTGCTGGGGGAAAGACAGGCGGTGATTGCCGGCCACGACTGGGGGGCAATGGTGGCCTGGGGCGCTGCGCTGACCAGACCGGACCTGTTTCGCGCCGTCATCGGCATGAGCGTGCCCTTCGCGCCACCCGATCCCACGGATGTTCTGAAAGCGCTGGAAGACCGAGGTATTCATGACTACTACCTGCAGTACTTCCAGGCGCCTGGTGTGGCGGAAGCCGAGTTGGAGCGGGATACCGAAGCCACCATCAGGCGGCTGCTCCATTGCGGCTCCGGGGATTGGCACGGTGTGCCGGCCTTTGGCCGCCTCCCCGGGCAGGGCTTCCTCGACCACATGGAAGCACCCAGGCGGCTGCCGACCTGGCTAACCGAAGACGACATCGCACACTACACGGGGGAATTCCGCCGCACCGGCTTTCGCGGCGGGCTCAACTGGTACCGGACCATGCGGCTCTCCGCTGAACTGATGGCGCCCTGGCGCGGCTGCATCGTCCGGCAGCCGTCGCTGTTCATCGCCGGGGCTCGGGACTCCGTGCTCGGATTTCCGATGATCCCCCAGCTGATCGCTGCCTTTCCGAAAACACTGCCCGGGCTGCGCGGGTGCCACATGCTCGAGGAAGCCGGGCACTGGATACAGCAGGAGCGAGCCACGGAAGTCAGCAGGCTGATGCTGGAGTTTCTCCGCGCCCTTTGATGCAGTGTGGACGCCGAGAGCGCTTCCCGCGCACACATCGTCTCGTCCAGGTCATCTGCCGTAGCGCTGGTGCCCCCACGCCAACATCGCCTGCAGCAGCTTGCGCAGCACGGTCTGGGTCGGCACGGCCAGGTCTTCGCGGTAGTCGAAGGGCACCTGCTCGTCCATGTAGGTGCATTGGGCCAGTTCCAGCTGAACCGCGTGGATGTGCTGGTCGGGCTGGCCGTAGTGGCGGGTGATGTGGCCGCCCTTGAAGCGCCCATTCAGCACATGGCTGTAGTCCTGCGCATCGGCGCAAACCGCCACCAGCGCCTCGGCCAGGGCCGAATCGCAGCTGGCACCGGCGTTGGTGCCGAGGTTGAAGTCCGGCAGCCGGCCATCGAACAGGCGCGGAACGAAAGAGCGGATGGAGTGGGCGTCGAACAGCAGCGCGTAACCGAACTCGGCTTTCATGCGCGCCAGCTCATCACGGATGGTCTGGTGGTAGGGCGTCCAGATCTCCGCCAGATAACGCGCGCGCTCTGCTGCAGTGGGCTCTTCGCCCTCGCGGTAGAGCGGCTCGCCATCGAACAGGGTGGCCGGATAGAGGCCGGTGGTGGCCGTGGCATAGAGCGGCTTGTCATCGGCCGGACGATTGAGGTCGATGACATAGCGCGAATACTGCGCCGCCAGCGTGCTCGCGCCCAACTCGGCAGCGAAGTCATACAGGCGCGGAATGTGCCAGTCGGTATCGGTAAGGTCCCAGCCGGCCTCCACCATGCCGGCCTCAACCGCCGGGGTCAGGAGGATGCCGGGGTGCGGCATGCTGATCAGCAGCGGCGCGCTGCCGCGGCTGAAGCTCAGAACGTTATCCACAGTCGATCTCCTGTCCGTGTCGAATCACCCGCTTGGGCAGGTCGCCGCCCAGCCAATAGGCGAGTTCCGCCGGGCGCTCGATGTCCCAGGCGATGAAGTCGGCCACCTTGCCCACTTCCAGGCTGCCGTGACTGTCGGCCAGGCCCAGGGCCTTGGCAGCGTGCAGGGTGGCACCGGCAAGCGCCTCTTCCGGGGTCAGGCGGAACGAGGTGCAGGCCATGTTCAGCATCATCCGCAGCGACAGCGCCGGGGAGGTGCCAGGGTTGAGGTCAGTGGACACCGCCATGGCCACGCCGTGCTTGCGCAGTGCGTCGATGGGCGGCAGCTGGGTTTCCCGCAGCAGGTAGAAGGCGCCTGGCAGTAGCACGGCGACCGTTCCGGCCGCTGCCATCGCAATGGCGTCGTCCTCGGTCATGTACTCCAGGTGGTCCGCTGACAGCGCCTGGTAGCGCGCGGCCAGGGCGGAGCCATGCAGGGACGAGAGCTGCTCGGCATGCAGCTTCACCGGCAGGCCCAGCTCACGGGCCACCTTGAACACCCGCTCCACCTGGGCCGGGGAAAAGGCCAGGTGTTCGCAGAAGGCGTCCACCGCATCCACCAGCCCCTCGCCGGCCAGGGCCGGCAGCATCTCGTCGCAGATATGCGCGATGTAGTCGTCGGCGCGGCCGGCATATTCCGGCGGCAGAGCGTGGGCCGCCAGGCAGGTGGCGCGGACGGTCATCGGCAGCGTCTCGCCCAGGCGCCGGGCGACCCGCAGCATCTTGCGCTCACTGGCCAGGTCCAGGCCGTAGCCGGACTTCACCTCCAGAGTGGTAACGCCATCACGCAGCAGCTTTCGGGCGCGACGGGTAGCGCTTTCCAGCAGTTCGTCCTCACTGGCCTCACGGGTGGCGCGCACGGTGCTGGCGATGCCGCCACCCTGGGCGGCAATCTCGGCGTAGCTGACGCCTTCCAGGCGCTGCTCGAACTCGCGGCTGCGATCACCGCCGAAGACCAGGTGGGTGTGGCAGTCGATCAGCCCCGGGGTGACCCAAGCGCCGTTGAGGTCGACTTCCACGTCATAGGGAATCGCCGGCAGTGCCTCGCGCGGGCCGATCCACTCGATACGACCGGAATAGGTGACCAGCACCGCGTCTTCGATGATCGCGTACTTACCGTCCTTCATGGTCGCGGCATGGCAGTTCTGCCAGAGGTGTTTCATTGCAGTCCTCCAGTGCGCGCGGCGATCCCCTCCAGGGCGGCGGCGTCGCGCAGCAGATCAGCGGCACGGGCGATATCCGGCGCCAGCCAACGGTCCTGGTCATAGGCCGGCACCCGCTCGCGCAGGGTTTCCCAGGCGGCAGCGGTGCCCACACCGAAGCCCCTGGGCTTGTGGAACTCGAACGCCTGGGCGGCCAGCAGGTACTCGATGGCGAGGATGCGGCCGCAGTTCTCCAGCGCCCGGCCCAATTTGAGGGCTGCGTTGGTGCCCAGGCTCAGGTGGTCTTCCTGCAGCCCGGAGGTGACGAAGTTATCCACAACTGCGGGTTGCGCCAGCTGGCGGTTCTCGCCCACCAGGGCGGCAGCCACGTATTGGGCGATCATCATTCCCGAGTTAACCCCGGGCTGACTCACCAGGAAGGCCGGCAGGCCACTGACCAGCGGGTTGACCAGGCGATCCAGGCGCCGTTCGGCAATACCGCCCAGCTCGGCCACGGCGATGGCCAGCAGGTCCGCCGCCATGGCGACCGATTCGCCGTGGGGGTTGGCCTGGGACACCACCTTGTAGGCGTCCGGCGTGCCCAGCAGCAGCGGGTTGTCGTTGGCCGCAGCCAATTCGGTGTCGACCTGGCGCGCCGCGTGGGCCAATTGGTCACGGCAGGCGCCATGCACCTGCGGGATGGAGCGGATGCTCAGGGCGTCCTGGGTGCGGACGCCGCGGCTTTCGGCGACCACCTCGCTGCCCGCAAGCAGGGCCAGCAGGTTGGCGCCCACCGCCTGCATGCCGGGATGCGGCTTGAGGGCGATGATGTCCGGATCGAAGGCGGCGATCTGCCCGCGCAGGGCTTCGAAACTCATGGCGCCGATCACGTCGGCCCAGCGCATCAGGCGCTCGGCGTCGTCCAGGGCGAGGCAGGTCAGGCCGGTCATGCAGGGCAGGCCATTGACCAGGCAGAGCCCGTCCTTGGCGCCCAGACGCACGGGCTCCAGACCTTCGGCCGCGAGCGCTTCGACAGCGGGTACCACGCGACCGCGGTAGCTGACTTCACCGACGCCGAGCAAGGCGATGCCGACATGGGCCATGTGGGTCAGGTAGCCCACGGAACCCTGGGACGGCACCCGCGGGGTGATACCACGATTCAGCAGGGCCAGCAGCGCCTCCACCACTTGCCGCTGCAGGCCGGAGTGGCCGTGGCTGTAGTTGGCGATTGCGCAGCAGATGATGGCGCGCGTCTGCTCGTCTGCCAGGACCGGACCAACGCCGCAGGCGTGGCTGAGCAGCGTGTTTCGCGACAGCGCGGCGAATTGTTCGGCGTTCAGCACAATGTCGCTCAGGGCGCCGAGGCCGGTGCTGATCCCGTAGGCGCGTTCGCCCCGTTCGACGATACGTTCGACGATGCCACGGGCATTCTCGATGCGCGCCCAGGCTGCCGGGGTCAGCTCCAGGCGGGCGCCGTGACGGGCCACCGCCACCACCTGGCGCCAGTTCAGCGGCGAATCACCCAGCAGGACTTTCTCGGGTAACGACATTCGGATGTTCCTTACAGATTGGCCACGCGGCGCTGGACAAAGCGGTCGACGTAATCGTCCGCGGGCTGGTGGAGGATTTCACGCGGCGTACCGACCTGAATCAGCTGGCCGTCCTTGAGGATGGCGATGCGATTGCCGATGCGCACAGCTTCGTCCAGGTCATGGGTAATGAAGACAATGGTCTTCTGCAGGGTCTTCTGCAGTTCCAGCAGTTGTTCCTGCATGTCGGCGCGGATCAGCGGGTCGAGGGCGCTGAAGGCTTCGTCCATGAGGATGATGTCGGTGTCGGAGGCCAATGCACGGGCCAGGCCGACACGTTGGCGCATGCCCCCGGAAAGCTGGTGCGGGTAGGACTTCTCGTAGCCTTTCAGGCCCACGGTGGTAATCCAGTGCTGGGCGCGCTCCAGGCAGTATTCCTTGGTCTCGCCGCGCACCTTGAGGCCGTAGGCGACGTTGTCGATCACCGACTTGTGCGGCAGCAGGCCGAAGCTCTGGAACACCATGCTGATCTTCTTGCGGCGGAATTCGCGCAACTGCTCCATGTCGTAGCGCAGGATGTCCTCGTCATCGACCAGGATCTGCCCGCTGGTGGGGTCGATCAGGCGGTTGAAGTGGCGCACCAGGGTGGATTTGCCGGAGCCGGACAGGCCCATGATCACGAAGATCTCGCCCGCGCCGATGGACAACGACAGGTCGTTGACCCCGACCACGCAGCCGGTGTTTTCCAGCACATCGGCTTTGCTCTTGCCTTGCTGGATCAGTGCCAGGGCCTCCTCGGCGCGCTGGCCGAAGATCTTGAATACGTTCTTGACGACAATCTTGCTCATGTTCTCGCCACTCATTTGCTGACTGCGTGCCGCGAACGGCCGTAAGCCTGGGTGATGCGGTCGAAGACCACAGCCAGGATGACGATGGCCAGGCCCGCTTCAAGGCCCTTGCCGACGTTGAGCGTCTGGATGCCCACCAGAACGTCCTCGCCGAGGCCACGGGCGCCGATCATCGAGGCGATCACTACCATCGACAGGGCCATCATGGTGGTCTGGTTGATACCGGCCATGATGCTCGGCATGGCCAGCGGCAGCTGCACGCCGAACAGCTGCTGCCAGCGGTTGGCGCCAAAGGCGTTGACCGCCTCCATCACCTCATGATCCACCTGGCGGATGCCGAGATCGGTGAGACGGATAAGCGGTGGCGCGGCGTAGATCACAGTGGCGAAAATGGCTGGCACCTTGCCCAGGCCGAAGAGCATCAACACCGGGATCAGGTACACGAAGCTGGGCATGGTCTGCATGATGTCCAGCAGCGGCATCAGCACCGCGCGCAGGCGATCGCTGCGGGCCGCAAGGATGCCCAGGGGGATGCCGATCAACACCGAGATGAAGGTGGCCACCAGCATCAGCGCCACGGTCTGCATCAGTTTGTCCCAGAGCCCCACCGCCCCGACAAGGAACAGCAGACCGGTGATCACCACCGTCGGCAGGATGCGTCGGGTGGCATGCCAGGTGATGCCGGCGACTATCGCCAATACCAGCCACCAGGGCGTGGCGCGCAGGATGCCTTCCAGATAGACGATGGCCCAGAGCAGGGTGTCGGAGATGTGGCGGAAGACATCGCCGTAGTTGGTCACCAGACTGTCTACCCAGCCATTGACCCAGTTAGCGATGGAGAAGGTGAAGCGTTCGGGGAACATAGCTCGCTCCGGTCATGTAGGGGGCCTTCTCCACCCTGGGAGAAGGCCGGAATCATTAGTGCCCAGCGGCCTCAGAGAGCGGCTTCGATCTTCTTCGCCGCATCCTCGCTGACCCAGGTGTGCCAGACCTCTGGGTGCTCCTTGAGGAAGAGCTTGGCGAGATCTGCCGAGTCCATCTTTTCCTTGGCCATCTTCGCCAGGTTCTGGTTCAGCAGGTCGATCGGCAGGTTGACCTTGGTCAGCACCGCCACCAGCTCCGGGGCCTCGTCATGGAAGGTCTTGGACAGTCCGACCTGGATGGTCACGCTCTTATCCACACCGGGCTTCTCTTCCAGCTTCACCAGGTCGGCCTGGCCCATCAGCGGCGTCGGCGACCAGTAATAGAAAAGGATAGGCTCGCCACGGCGATAGCTCGACAGCACGGCCGCATCCAGGGCCGGGCCGGTGCCGGGACGGAAGTTGGTGAACTTCTGTTCCAGGCCGTAACTCTTGAGCATTTCGCTGTTATCCAGCTCGCAGGTCCAGCCCGCCGGGCAGTTATAGAAACGGCCCTTGCCCGGCTCTTCCGGGTCGCGGAACAGTTCGGCGTATTGGCCGAGGTCGGCGATGGCTTTCAGCTGCGGTGCCTTGGGTTCGAGGCCACGCTTGGCGTCACCCTCGATCACGTAGCGCGGCACGTACCAACCTTCGGTGGCGCCGACGATCGGTGCGCCCACGCCCACCACCTTGCCGGCGGCAGCGGCCTTGTTCCAGGCATCGCTACGGCCAATCCATTCCTCGGCGAACACCTGGATATCGTTATTGCCCAGGGCCTGTTCCATGGTGATGGAGTTGCCCGGCAGGCTGTCGGTCTCGCAGCCGTAGCCGTTCTTCAGCACGAACTGCAGGAGGTCGGTGAGCAGCATGCCGCTCTCCCAGTTGAGCCCGGCGAACTTCACTGCCTTGCCGGATTCGCACCAGCCGGCCGCCTGGGCGGAAGCTGCCCCGGCCAGCAGGCCAGCGGCACACATCAGACTCAACACTCGCTTCTTGAATTGCATGTTCCGACGCTCCTGAAACTTGGAATGGAATGAGGCAGTTCGTTCATCGACAGGAGCCGGTTGTACCGGCTCCCGGTGCCAGTAACTGGCAATTGTTGTTTTAAGAACCGGCCACGACTCGTGATCGTCCCGGGTAGCTCGCGCAGCGGCGAGGCTCCTGAGCCAGGTTGGGACGCATGCGTCCCAACCTCCGGCTCCTTGCTTCAGGCTCACAAGCTCGGCAGCAGCTTCGCCGGCATCAGGCTGTTAAGGCAGCCGCTGGCCAGCAGGTTGCTGGCGGTTTCGATGTCCGGGGCGAAGAAGCGGTCTTCCTGGTAGTAGGCCACCTCGGCGCGCAGCAGGCCGCGCGCCTCTTCCAGCTTCGGCGAGCTTTTCAGGCCCTCGCGGAAGTCCAGGCCCTGGCAGGCGCCCAGCCATTCGATGGCGAGGATGCCGCGCACGTTCTCGGCCATGGCCCAGAGGCGCTTGCCGGCGTTCGGCGCCATCGACACATGGTCTTCCTGGTTGGCGGAGGTGGGCAGGCTGTCGACGCTGGCCGGGTGAGCCAGGGCCTTGTTGTCGCTGGCCAGGGCGGCTGCGGTGACCTGGGCGATCATGAAGCCGGAGTTGACCCCGCCGTTTTCCACCAGGAAGGGCGGCAACTGCGACATGTGCATGTCCATCATCAGCGAGATGCGACGCTCGGACAGCGAGCCGATTTCGGCGATGGCCAGCGCCAGGTTGTCAGCGGCCATGGCCACCGGCTCGGCGTGGAAGTTGCCGCCGGAGATCACGTCACCCTCTTCGGCGAATACCAGCGGGTTGTCGGAAACCGCGTTGGATTCGATCTCCAGCACCTCGGCGGCCTGGCGCAGTTGCGTCAGGCAGGCGCCCATGACCTGCGGCTGGCAGCGCAGGGAGTACGGGTCCTGCACCTTGTCGCACTTCTCGTGAGAGCGGGCAATTTCGCTGCTGACAGTGAGCAGATCGCGGTACGCGGCTGCTACATCGATCTGGCCGCGCTGGCCACGGGCGGCATGGATGCGCGCATCGAAGGGGGCGCGGGAGCCGAGCATGGCCTCGACGCTGAGACCGCCGCAGACAGTGGCGCCCGCGAACAGGTCCTCGGCCTCGAACAGGCCGCGCAGGGCATAGGCGGTGGACACCTGGGTGCCGTTGAGTAGGGCCAGGCCCTCCTTGGCGGCCAGGGTCAGCGGCTCCAGGCCGGCAACCGCCAGGGCTTCGGTGGCCGGCAGCCATTGGCCTTTGTAGCGCGCCTTGCTCTCGCCGAGCAGGATCAGGGACATGTGCGCCAGGGGCGCCAGGTCGCCGGACGCGCCCACCGAGCCTTTCAGCGGAATGTGCGGGTAGACCTCGGCATTGATCAGTGCGACCAGGGCGTCGATCACCTTGCGGCGGATACCGGAAAAACCGCGCGCCAGGCTGTTCACCTTGAGCAGCATGATCAGGCGCACCATGGCATCGTCTAGCGGTTCGCCAACACCGGCGGCGTGGGACAGCACCAGCGAGCGCTGCAGCTTTTCCAGGTCGGCCGGGGCGATGCGGGTCGAGGCCAGCAGGCCAAATCCGGTGTTGATGCCGTAGGCGGTGCGGCCTTCAGCGACGATGCTCTCGACGCAGGCAACACTGGCGTCGATGGCCTTGCCGGCGCTGGCGTCCAGGGTCACGTGCACGGGCGCGTGGAAGACCTGGCGCAGCTGCGCCAGGGTCAGGGTTCCGGGTTTCAGGTTCAGCGCGTTCACGCTCAGTCTCCTTTGCCGATCATGGGCAGGTTCAGGCCCTGCTCGCGGGCGCAATCAATGGCGATCTGGTAGCCGGCATCGGCATGGCGCATCACGCCGGTGCCCGGGTCGTTGGTCAGTACGCGAGCGATGCGAGCAGCGGCTTCGTCGGTACCGTCGCAGACAATGACCATGCCCGAATGCTGGGAGAAGCCCATGCCCACGCCGCCTCCATGGTGCAGGGACACCCAGGTCGCGCCGCTGGCGGTGTTCAGCAGGGCGTTGAGCAGCGGCCAGTCGGAGACGGCGTCGGAACCGTCGGCCATGGCTTCGGTTTCGCGGTTCGGGCTGGAGACCGAGCCGGAGTCCAGGTGGTCGCGGCCGATGACGATGGGCGCCGACAGCTCGCCGCTGCGCACCATTTCGTTGAAGGCCAGGCCGAGCTTGGCGCGCAGCCCCAGGCCAACCCAGCAGATACGTGCCGGCAGGCCCTGGAAGCTGATGCGCTCGCGGGCCATGTCCAGCCAGCGGTGCAGGTGGGCGTCGTCCGGAATCAGTTCCTTGACCTTGGCGTCGGTCTTGTAGATGTCCTGCGGATCACCGGACAGCGCGGCCCAGCGGAACGGACCGATACCACGGCAGAACAGCGGACGGATGTAGGCCGGAACGAAGCCAGGGAAGTCGAAGGCGTTGGCCACGCCCTCTTCCTTGGCCATCTGGCGGATGTTGTTGCCGTAGTCGAAGGTAGGCACGCCCATCTTCTGGAAGTCCAGCATGGCTTGTACGTGGACGGCCATGGACTGCTTGGCAGCCTTGACCACTGCAGTCGGGTCGCTCTTCGCGCGGTCGCGGTACTGCTCCCAGCTCCAGCCGATCGGCAAGTAACCATTGAGCGGGTCGTGGGCGCTGGTCTGGTCGGTGACCATGTCCGGGCGTACGCCGCGACGGACCAGTTCCGGCAGGATCTCGGCGGCGTTGCCCAGCAGGGCGATGGAGATCGCCTTGCCTTCGGCGGTGTACTTGGCGATGCGCGCCAGGGCGTCGTCCAGGTCCGATGCCTGCTCGTCGACGTAGCGGCTGCGCAGACGGAAGTCGATGCTGGTCTGCTGGCATTCGATGTTCAGCGAGCAGGCGCCGGCCAGGGTCGCCGCCAGGGGCTGGGCGCCGCCCATGCCGCCCAGGCCGGCGGTGAGTACCCAGCGCCCGGAGAGGTTGCCGTTGTAGTGCTGACGACCCGCCTCGACGAAGGTTTCATAGGTGCCCTGGACGATGCCCTGGCTGCCGATGTAGATCCAGCTGCCGGCGGTCATCTGGCCGTACATGGCCAGGCCCTTGGCATCCAGCTCATTGAAGTGTTCCCAGGTGGCCCAGTGGGGCACCAGGTTGGAGTTGGCGATCAGCACGCGCGGGGCGTTGGCGTGGGTCTTGAACACGCCGACCGGCTTGCCGGATTGCACCAGCAGGGTCTCGTCTTCATTCAGCTCTTTCAGGGTCTCGACGATCTTGTCGTAGCACTCCCAGTTGCGCGCAGCGCGACCGATGCCGCCGTAGACCACCAGTTCCTTCGGATTCTCCGCCACCTCGGGGTCGAGGTTGTTCATCAGCATGCGCAGCGGCGCTTCGGTCAGCCAGCTCTTGGCGTTCAATTGGGTGCCACGCGGGGCGCGGATTTCGGTGTCACGGAATTTGGTCATGGCAGACTCCTCATTAAAAGGGTAGTAGCGGGGGCGGCGATCAGAGCCAGCCCATGAATTGCGCCAGGTAAGCCAGCGGGATGCTGAACACCAGGCTGAGAATGGTGCGCTGCAGCCAGACCATCAGCAGGTCGCGCAGGCTCAGCGGAATCCGCGTGGCGAGCACGCAGGGAATCGAAGCAGAGAGAAACAGCACGCTGCTGACCGAAACGATGGCGGCGACGAACTTGACCACGACGTCGGCATCTTTCAGCAGCATGGCGGGCAGGAACATTTCGGCCAGGCCGGCAGAAATCGCTCGGGCCACTTCCATCGGCTCGTTCAGGCCGAACAGCCAGGTGACCGGGTAAAGCAGGGCACCGACGGCGTCGAACAGCGGGGTGTATTTGGCCGCCAGCAGGCCCAGCAGGCCGACGGCAAGGATGCTCGGCAGGATCGCGGCGGTCATGCGCAAGCCATCGACGAAGGTTTCCCGGAGCGAGACCGCAAGGGGTGGCGCGACGCTCGCCTGCTCTATGCCGGCCTGCCAGGCACTGCGCAGGCGGCCCATACCAGGCTGCAGCTGCGGCTCGGGAATGGGTTCGGACGGCAAGCGGGAAAGCGGATAGATGCGCGCGCTGACGGCAGTTACGGCGAAGGTCACGGCCATGGCCCCCCAGAAATACAGGTTCCATTGACCCATCAGGCCCAGGGTCTTGGCGATGATCACCATGAAGGGCGCGGAAACCGTGGAGAAGCCGGTGGCGATGATGGCCGCCTCACGCACGTTGTAGTGGCCCTGCTGGTACATGCGGTCGGTGATCAGCAGGCCGACTGAATAGCTGCCAACGAAGGAAGCGACGGCATCGATCGCCGATTTGCCCGGCGTGCGCCAGATCGGCCGCATCACCGGCTGCATCAGCACACCGATCAGCTCCAGCAGGCCGAAGCCGATCAGAAACACCAGCGACAACGCACCCAATGGCACGATCAGGGCCAGGCTGAGCACCAGCTTGTCGAACAGGAAGGGCAGCATCCCGGGCTGATAGATGGCTGCCGGACCGAACTGGAACAGGTAGGCCACGCCGATCAGCAGGCCAATCACCTTCAGCACGCTGAACACGAGTCGCGTCGTACCGTTGCGCCAACTGCCGCTGTACCAGGGCTCGACGGCGCCAAACAGCATGAACAGCAGCGCAAGACCGATCACCAGGGGCCGCGCATGCGTCTGCAGCGCTGTGGCGGCGTGGTCCAGCAGGATGGTCGAACGGCCGGCGATCTCGAACGGCACGAAGAACAGGACCAGCCCGATCAGGCTATAGCCCAGCAACCGGGCCAGTGCATGTCCGCGGGAGGAGGCGAGGGTTGGCGATAGCTCTTCGGGCATCTTTTTTCTCCGTTGGCGATAGAGGTCGGGCTGAATGTCTGAACACATCTCTACTTGTACATACAAGCATAAGCAAGCAAAGGGCCAACTCCTTTGCCGCGGAGGTGAATCCACGGAAAAGCCTCCAGCTACGGGGGATAGAGAGAATCGCGAAGCCATGCGGCGCCAGCAGACCCGACGCCGCAATCTGTTACCAGAATGGAAAGTGCCCGATTTCGAAGCACTCAAGCCCCAGATTGGGGCCTTAGGTAACAGTCACTTCAAGGAAGCGTCTACGCGTTGGGCGACTTCCGCCGGCACCCAGCTCGACCAGATGTCCCTATGCTGGCGAAAGAAGGCGTCGGCCATCGGACCGGACTCGGCGCGCTCCTCGGCCATGCGCGCCAGGATGCCGTTGAACAACGGCAGCGGGATTTCCACCTTTTCGAACACTTGCACCAGCGCCGGCGCCTTGTCATGCAGGTCGCGGGAGACGCCGATAGAGAGCTTCGCCGGTAGCGAACGGGTACCGATGGGCTTGGGGTGCTTCGGGTCGATCAGGGTTTCCCAGGCCTTCTGGTCGAAGGGCGGCTCCTCCAGCTGCACCAACGGGTAACGCCCCATCAGCGGCGTCGGCGACCAGTAATAGAAGAGGATCGGCTGGCGTTGGCGGATGGCCGAGGTAATGGCCGCATCCAGCGCCGGGCCGGTACCCGTGCGGAAGTTCACGTAGCTGTCTTCCAGTCCGTAAGCCTTGAGCTTCTGACTGTTGACGCCTTCGCAGGTCCAGCCGGTGGGGCAGTTGTAGAAGCGCCCCTTCTTGCGGTCCTCGGGGTCCTTGAACAGCGCCTTGAAGCGCGGCAGGTCGCTCACCGAGCGCAGCCCCGCGGCGGGCGCGCCTTCGCCCTTGACCAGGTAGTCCGGCACCCACCAGCCCTCGGTAGCGCCCTTCACCGGCTCGCCAACGGCAAAGACTTCGCCGGCTGCCTCCGCCTTGCGCCACAACTCGCTGCGGCCAGCCCACTGCTCGGCAATGACCTGAATGTCGTTCTGCCGCAAGGCGTTTTCCATGGTCAGGGTGTTACCGGGCAGCACGTCGGTCTGGCAGCCGTAACCCTTCTCTAGCAGCACCCGCAGCACTTCGGTGGTGAACATGCCGCTTTCCCAGTTCAGGCCAGCCAGCACCACCGGCTTCGGATAGGGGCACTCGGCGGCCTCGACCGAAGCCGGCAGGACCAGGGACAGGACGATGGCAACGAGAACGCTGTGGCGGGGCATGGACGGCTCCGGTAGGCGTGGCGGGCGACAGGGTTAGGTGTAGACCCTGTAGCGCCATCCTGCCTGCCGGGTTGCGGGGCGGGCTGGAACCTGTAGGGGCGAATTAATTCGCCAAGCAGGCCGAAGGTCTGCCCCTCAGGGGCAGAAAGGGGCAGCTGCGCTGCCCTTGGCGAATGAATTCGCCCCTACAAGGGAATCGCCCCGCACTGCTCAGCGCGGCGTCAGCTCGATCAGGCAGCAGGCTGCGTCGGCGGCTTCCAGCCTCAGCTCGGCCAGGACACCGGAGCTTTCCAGGTGCAGACAGTCATGCTGGCCCAGCACCTCGGAGCGCTGGCCGTCGACGCTCATGCTCACCCCGGCTTCGGCAGCAAACAGCAGCAGGGTGCTGGCGGTGCTGAACAGTTTGAGCTCGCCGTCAACCCGCAGCCATTGCAGGCGCGCGGCGTAGCGCTTGGGCGAATAGATGAGGTTGAAGTCGCGGATGGGACCATCGATCAGCTCGCATTGCACGGCACTGCCGCCATCGAAGGCGAAGGCGTCCAGAGCTTTGAGGTCGCGGGAAGGCTGGCCATCCACCTCCAGGCGCATGCCGCTGCCCTCCAGCACAGTGATCACCCGCTGGTAGCCGGTAAAGGCGGAGAAACCGCCGGATTCGCCGACATCAGCGATGGACAGTCGCCAGCCGAAGCCGTCGAGGCCGTCGCCTGCGTCGCGAGCGATTTCCAGGGTGGAACCGGCGCCATTCTTCCACGGCATGCGGGGGTAGTCGGCGGCGCGCAGCAGGCGGGATTGGGTCATGAACCGAAACGTCCTTCGAGGCGGTAGCGGGAACCGGGGTAGAGCAGGCGCGCGCTGGTCACAGTATTGCGCCCGGACCAGGTGCGCCGGCGAATCAGCAGGCAGGGCTCGCCCCGCTCGATCTGCAGCAACTTGCACTCCTCCGCGTCGGCCAGGATGGCTTCGACCACATGCTCGCCTTCGGTTAGCGGTGCCACCTGGGACAGATAGGCGTAGGGCGTAAGGTGGGTGAAGTCCTGCTTCAGGTAATCAGGGGCGACGGCGGGGTTCACGAAGCGGTCCTCGATCTGCACCGGCACGTCGTTCTCGAAATGCACGATGCGCGAGTGGAACACCCGCTGGCCTTCGCGCAGGTCCAGTGCCATCGCACGCTCGGGCCCGGCCACTTCATCCACCAGGCTGACCACCACGCAATGGTGGCGATGGCCGCGTGCGGCGATCTCTTCGGCGATGTTGTGCACTTCGAACAGGGCCGACTGGCCCTTGGGCTCGGCGACGAAAGTGCCCACGCCCTGCATGCGCACCAGCAGCCCTTCGGCGGTCAACTCGCGCAGCGCGCGGTTGATGGTCATACGGCTGAAGCCCAGCTCGTTGACCAGTTCGCTCTCGGACGGCACGCGGTAGTGCGGTGGCCAGGCTCCGCTCTGGATCTGCTGGCTGATCATCTGTTTGACGCGGGCATAGAGGGGTGCAGGAGCTTCCCCGATCTGGGCGGCCAGCGAAGACGGTGCGGCGGGTGAACTGGGCACGGGAATCTCCTTGTCGGCGAAGAGGCAGGACCCTGGAAGGAAAACAGGCTGAGGCCGGAACTGGGTGCCCGCTTCCGGCATGTACCGGAATCGACAACTCCAGACAAGTGCGCGACTGACGTGAGTTTACGTTACCCGCAAACGTCTGTATATGTATATACAAATAAAACCACCCATGCCGGGGCCCCTCACCATGTCCGCATTCTTCGCCGAACGCGCCCTCTTGCCGCAAGGCTGGGCTCGCAACGTCCGCTTCGAAGTATCCATCAACGGCCTGATCGAGCAGGTCCTGACCGATGCCAGCGCAGAAGGTGCCGAGCGCCTCCAGGGCCCCGTGCTGGCGGGCATGCCGAACCTGCACTCCCACGCCTTCCAGCGCGCCATGGCCGGGCTTGCCGAAGTCGCGGGCAACCCCAACGACAGCTTCTGGACCTGGCGCGACCTGATGTACCGGCTGGTGGGCCGCCTCGACCCGGAGCAGGTGGAGGTCATCGCCCGTCAGCTCTACATCGAGATGCTCAAGGCCGGCTACACCGGCGTCGCCGAATTCCACTACGTTCACCATGACGCTGACGGCCGCCGCTATGCCGACCCCGCCGAGCTGTCCCTGCGGGTCAGCCAGGCCGCTCGCGACGCCGGCATCGGCCTGACCCTGCTTCCAGTGCTCTACAGCCACGCCGGCTTCGGTGGTCAGTCACCCAACGACGGGCAACGACGCTTTATCCACAGCACCGACAGCTACCTGGCCCTGCAGGAGCGCCTGCGCGGAGAAATCGCCCGCCAACCCAATCAACAACTGGGGCTGTGCTTCCACTCCCTGCGCGCGGTCACGCCCGAGCAACTGAGCGCAGTGCTGGCGGCGGAACAGGGCGCTCGCCCCATTCATATCCACATCGCCGAGCAGCAGAAGGAAGTGGATGACTGCCTGGCCTGGAGTGGCCGTCGTCCACTGCAATGGCTGTACGAGCATGCGCCGGTGGACGAACGCTGGTGCCTGGTGCATGCCACCCACGCCGAGGCCGACGAAGTGGCGGCCATGGCCACAAGCGGCGCGGTGGCCGGCCTCTGCCTGACCACCGAAGCCAACCTGGGCGACGGCATCTTCCCGGCAGTGGACTTCCTCGCCCGGGGCGGGCGCCTGGGCATAGGCTCGGACAGCCACGTTTCGGTGAGCGTGGTGGAAGAACTGCGTTGGCTGGAGTACGGCCAGCGCCTGCGTGACCAGCGCCGCAACCGCCTCTATCGCGCCGACCAGCCCCAGGTCGGCCGCACCCTCTTCGATGCCGCACTGGCCGGTGGCGCCCAGGCCCTTGGTCAGCCTGTAGGCGCACTGGAAGTCGGCAAGCGTGCCGACTGGATCGTGCTCGACGGCGATGACCCCTATCTCGCCACCGCCGACGGTGACGCCCTGCTCAACCGCTGGCTGTTCGCCGGCGGCGATCGGCAGGTGCGTGATGTGATGGTGGCGGGGAACTGGGTCGTGCGCGAGGGCCGACATGCGGCAGAAGCGGAAACGGCCAAGGCCTTTGCCGGGGTATTGCGGGACGTCTTGCGCTAGCCCGAACCGTCCTCACCCCTCTCCTCTTCAGGGAGAGGGGCTGGGGGAGAGGGCACTGTCCGGCGTGCGCCAGATCAGCAGGTCGGTGTCATAGCCCTGCTCTTCCACCACTTCCAGCAACTGCTCGCGAGTCTTCTCCGATACCACCGGCGTTCGCGACAGCAGCCAGAGGTACCTGCGATCGGGATTGCCCACCACGGCGGTGCGGTAGTCGTCGTCCAGGTACAGCACCCAGTAGTCGCCCTTGGCAACGTCCGGAAAGAGCCGCGAGAACCAGTTATCGAAGCGCACCCACAGCTTGTCGGTACGTCCTTCCACCTGGGGCACGGCGTTGCCGCGCGCTTCCTTCCAATCACCGTCCAGAGTGCGGCAGCGGTTCAGTACGCCCAGGCGGCGGTCGCCCTGCAGGCTGTAGTGCGCCTCGGACTGGGCGCAGCCGCGCTGGAAGAACATCGGCAACCGCGCCAGTTCATACCAGGTGCCCTGGTAGCGTTCCAGGTCCACCGCCGCCACCGTGCGCGGTGCTGGCGGCGTCTCGTGATGACTGGCGCAGCCGGCCATCAGCAGGACCGCCAGCACCACGCCGGTTCGCATCACTTGAGCCCCTTGCCGGAGAACATCAGCACCTTGTCACCGGCGTACTGCACGCTGACGAAGGCCTTCTCGTCACCCCAGGTGCAGCTGGTCAGGCCCACGGCACCGGAGCACTCGGTCGGGCTGCCGAGCAGCATCTCGACCTCGGCCTTGGTCATGCCGGACTTGAGCTTGGAATAGTTTTCCTGGTTGAGCTTGTTGCAGGCGGCCAGCACCAGGCAGCAGGACAAAAGAGCGAGGGTACGCAGAGACATGAAGCACTCCTTGGCGGATGGGACGCGACAAGCTTGGCACAGCGGTCGCGAGACTGCCCCATTTGAGCCTAGAAGCGTGAGCCGGGTTCCAGCAGGAAAGCGGATTCTTCAGCGCTGGATGGGCGCCCGAGGACGGCGTTGCGATGGGGGAAGCGACCAAAGCGGGCGATGACCACCCGGTGGCGCTCGGAGAAATCGAGGAAGCCTTCGAACAGTGATCTGTCCGCAGGGTCAGCGCCGTCGAGCAAAAGGCGATAGCGATAGAGGGCGCGCTCCTGGCTGGCCAGGTCTTCGGCGTGTTCCAGCACCAGATAGATGAACACCTGACGGATCGGCGCCAGATGCCGTTCCAGGCCACGGGCCAGGCCGTCGGCCACCAGCGCCTGGGCGCGCGCGTCGCCGGCGAAGCCGCGCGGGCTGTTGCGCAAGATCATGCGCGGCAACTGGTCCAGCAGGAGCACCAGCGCCAGCCAGCCGTCCGGCTGCTCGGTCCAGCCGGCAAGTTCGCCGGCCAGGGCCTGTTCGACCAGGTCGCCGAAGCGCTCGCGGGCTTCGGCATCCTGATGGTCTTTCTTGCCGAACCAGAGCCCCTGGCGCGCCGCGGCGGTCTGGCTGGCGGAGGCCTCGGGGCCGAACCACCAGTCGAGCAACGGCTGCCAGGGCTGCACGGGTTACTCCTGGTGGTAACCGGTGACGCGGGCGACTTCTTCCTTGGAACCGAGGAAGACCGGCACGCGCTGGTGCAGGGACGTCGGCTGGATCTCGAGGATGCGCTGACGGCCGTCAGTGGAGGCGCCGCCGGCCTGCTCGATGATGAAGGACATCGGATTGGCCTCGTACATCAGGCGCAGCTTGCCGGGCTTCTCCGGCTCACGGGCGTCCCAGGGGTACATGAAGATGCCGCCGCGAGTGAGGATGCGGTGCACATCGGCCACCATGGAGGCGATCCAGCGCATGTTGTAGTTCTTGCTCAGCGGGCCTTCCTTGCCGGCCAGCATCTCGCCGACGTAGCGCTTCACCGGCTCTTCCCAGTGACGCTCATTGGACATGTTGATGGCAAACTCGGCGGTGGTTTCCGGTACGCGGATGTTGTCGTGGGTGAGCACGAAGGAACCCAGTTCGCGGTCCAGGGTGAAGCCTTTCACACCATCGCCCAGGGTCAGCATCAGCATGGTCTGCGGGCCGTAGATGGCGTAACCGGCGGCGACCTGCTGGGAACCCGGCTGGAGGAACGCCTGCTCGTTGAGGCTGTCGTTCTGCGAGAGGTGCTGGTCGGGGCAACGCAGTACCGAGAAGATGGTGCCCACCGACACGTTGACGTCGATGTTGGAGGAGCCGTCCAGCGGGTCGAACACCAGCAGGTAGGCACCCTTCGGATATTTGCCGGGGATCTGGTAGGCGTTGTCCATTTCCTCGGAGGCCATGCCGGCCAGGTGGCCGCCCCACTCATTGGCCTCCAGCAGAATCTCGTTGGACATCACGTCCAGCTTCTTCTGCACCTCGCCCTGCACGTTCTCGGTGCCCATGCTGCCGAGCACGCCGCCCAGCGCGCCCTTGGACACCGCATGGCTGATTTCCTTACAGGCGCGCGCGACAACCTCGATGAGGAAGCGCAGATCGGCAGGGGTGTTGTGGCTTCTGGTCTGCTCGATCAGGTAGCGACTCAGGGTAACGCGGGACATGGAATGGCTCCGGAGGGTGGAAAAATGCGCGCAGTTTAGCGCGACTCGATTCGCAATGCCTCTCAGCGGGATGGAAGGTGCTGAAACGGCCTGCGGCGGCAGCCCGCAAGGGCTATGGATTCATCTGACGACAAGGATTGCGACGGGTTCCGCGGTCAGCCTGCAGCAGGCGCCGCCATCCTCCGCACTTGGTTGCGGCCGCTGCGCTTGGCCTCGTAGAGGGCGGCATCAGCCACCTGCATCAGCTCTTCCAGCGTCTGCCCCTGGACTGGCCAGACCGCCAGCCCGGCGGACAGGGTCACCGACAGCGGCCCCTCGCGGGTAGGCAGCGGCTGGCCGGCCAGCGCCTGGCAGAGCACCTGCAGCCGGGCGAAAGCCTCGTCGCCCGTGGCACCGGGCAGCAACAACAGGAACTCCTCACCACCAATACGGAACACCGCATCACTGCCACGCAGGTTGCCGGTCAGGTGGATGGCCACCGCACGTAACACGTCGTCGCCGACCAGGTGGCCGTGGCGGTCGTTGAGCTGCTTGAAATGGTCGAGGTCGATCAGCGCCAGGGCGATGGGCGTACGTTCGCGCTGGCTGCGGGCCAGCTCGCGGGCGAACAGCTCGCCCAGGTGGCGCCGGTTGTAGAGGCCTGTCAGCGGGTCGCGCAGGGCCTGCTCCTGCAATTGTTCGTGCAGGCGCGTGATGGTACGCAGGCGCTCCTCGCTGGTGGCGAGCGCCTCGGCCAGCTTGAGTTCGCTGCAATGGCGCTCGGTGATGTCGCGCAGGTAGAGCATCTGCCCGAGGATGAAGGTACCACCCCGGGTAACCCGCTCGATATCGCGGGAGCGCACCTCGAAATAACGCGAGGAACTGGCCGGGACCAGCAACATTTCCCGCTCTCCCGCCGTCAGCATTGCCTCCAGCTCCACGCCATACACCGGCCACTTGGCCAGCACCATGCCCTGCCAGGCCGCTGGCTGCCCCGCCAGCGCCAGGGCGGCGGGATTGGCGTCGATCACCCGACGCCTGGGGTCGACCACCAGCACCGGGTCTGGCAGTTCTTCCAGCAGCAGGTGACGCGCCACCGGCAACATATCGAACAGGCGCACGCCGAGAATCAGGCAGGCAAAAGCCACCAGGGTGAAGGCGAAGCTGAAGGGCGTGGGGTCAAAGCCGAACAGCGTCCAACCGTAGACCACATAGCTCAGGTTGGCGCCCCAAGGCACGCAGGTAACCAGCACGAAGGCCAGATAATGGCGTCGATGGAGTCCGTGGCTGGCCAGGGCCGCCCGGGTCACCACCGCCAGGCAGAAAACCATGAAGACATAGACGTAGATGGCCACGGCATCGAACAACGGGCCGTGGTCATAGCGAATCGCCGCGCCGGGTGAGTCGTCCACCGGCAGGGTGCCGGGTCCGTAGAACAGCTGGTGCCAGGGGTTGCTCAGAGCCAAGCCGGAAGCCACCAACGGGCCGATGCCCAGCAGCAGGAAACCGCGCAGGCTCAAAGGTTCACGGATGCTGTTGACGTACTGCCAGAGGAAGACGGCCCAAAAAGTCGGCACGCCAATGATGCCGGGCCACGCCATGCTGGCCCAGAACACCTTGCACTGCGGGCCCTGCGCGGCCAGTTCCAGACCTGCGGCGGCCAGCCACCAGCAAATCCCGAAGTGCAGGACGATAAAGCTTTCGAGGCCGGGAAAATGGCGTTGGCGGCTGACCCAGCGCGCCATGAGCATGACCCCCAAACCGAGTACAAGAGTTAACGCTACCGGTCCGCTGAGGCTCCACTCACTGACCAGGCAGGCGTTCATCGCCAGGCTCCGGGGAGCGCGGCAAGCGGCGAAGCGAAATCTGGAGAGAACTGCTGAAGGCTGAGCACTGGCCGTCCTGACCTGACATTGGGACGGCAGGTTGCCTCCCCAGGAAATACGGAACAAAGATACATCAAAAAGCCACTATCGCCGTAGGGTCTTCCGTCGATACTCAGGATCGCGCAGTTGGCCGTCGCAACAGGCTGAAGGCCATGGCGCCCAACAGGCCAACACCCAGCAGCAACACCGCCCAGAGCCCGACACGCTTCCAGACGATCTGCCCTGCGGTCTGCCGCTCCGTCGGATGCACGCCAGTTTGCGGCGGCAGTGCCACCGCGTCGGCCTGCCCCATCTTCGCCAGGCTGGAACTGTCGAAACCCGGCACCAGCGTGGCCAGGGGCAGTTCCGTGCGGCTCGCTTCGAGATTGCCCAGGGCCAACACGAACGGCGGGTTGCCTCGGGCGAGGAACACCACCTGGGTCGCGTGCATCCCCACCTCCAGGCGCGGCACCTGCTGGCCGAAACCACCGGCGCGCGGGTCCACCGTCAGGCGCAGTTGCTTGACCGACATCCATCCCGGCAGATCCAGCTCCTCCCGGGCCACCTCCTTGCCGTCCTGGGGCAGTCGGTAGAGCAGGCCGGACGTCAACGGCTGCCATTGCGGTGCACCGTCGCGACGGGCCTCCACCTGCACCGGCAACAAGCTGCCAGGTCGTTCCACGGCAATACGCAGACGCTCGATGGGCAGCCCCAGCGGCAAGTCCCAGACATATTGGCCATCTTTGTTGCTGATCGGCTCCAGCGGCGCAGACCAGGCCATGGTCGCCGGCAGGCTCTGCCGGCTGGCGCTCACCACGGTCACGGCCGTCAACTCAGGTGCCTGCTGTGGGCTCTGCCAGATCAGCCGCAGATAGCGCGCCGAACGTCCGGGCAGGGACACTTCTCGCTGGTCGATGCGCTGCTCAGCGAAGGCCAGCCTGGCCACCTGGCTATCCCCCCAGGACTCCCAATGCTGCAAGTCATCGCTGGCCTCGATGCTGAAACGCTGGAAACCCTCGCCGCCGGCGTTCCAGTCCAGAATCAGTTTTTCCAGGGGCGCCTGCACGCCGCTGGCGTCCAGCAGCCAGCCACGCAAGTGCTCACCCGCCGAAGCCGGGCCGTCCGGCACCACCTGCACCACGGTGCCGGTGGTGCTGCGCTCGACCCGCACACTGGGCAGACCTGCCCCTTCGGCCGGACCGCGCAGAGGGAACCGGCGCAACGCATGTTCATGGCGGGCGCGTTGCTCGCTGGAGCTGCTGCGGGTCAGGGCATAGGCCAGAGCCTCGCCTTCGGCGTTGAACACCCGCAGATCGCGCAGGTCCGCATGGCGCGCGGCGAAGTGCAGGGCCATGGGCAGGTCCATGCGATACCAAGGTCCTTCGCCATCAAGACGCAACTCAACGCGGGTGGTGAAGTCGTCCGGCTGCTCGGCGGCGAGTAGTGGCTGGCAGAGCAATCCCAGGCCGGCCAGCAGGGCCAGGCCTGGGCGGCGCAGGCTAGAGAGTCCGATCATGCGTTGACCCGCTCCTGTTCAGGTTCCGCGCGCCTGGGCGGCAGGGGCGCGAAGTAGCCGACGACCAGCAACAGGACGCCGACGCCGATGAAAGACACGATGCGTTCCAGGCCACCGCGGTTGCCCAGTTCGACGAAGAACAGCTTGGCCAC